>NZ_JAEQDD010000036.1:0-19111 GCF_020737885.1 Microcoleus sp. PH2017_34_RAT_O_A
CTTGCCTGCCATACTTTAAAAACATATGCATACCCTGTTATTCAGCAAAGGTCGGAAGCGTGTTGGCAATGCCAGCAATCTTCCGGCCTCTTTATTTTTTGGGGTACCGAAGACCTTTGGCTAGAGATACCGAAGGCAAGGCAAAAGTATAAATTCTCCTCCTCTCCTCAATTAGAGTGATTTTGCCTCCAATTGAAAAAGCATCCGGCAGCAAGTTTAAGGAATTACTAAGGAATGATTAATAACTTGTTAAACAATCTCCTTGTGCACCCGATCTCAATCTTCTGTTTTGAGAAATTCCGATACCGAGACAGACTTGGGGAGGCTCTCGATATCTTGAATTTCGCTTTCATGGGCAAAAAACTCGACTTCTTTGTCATCAATCTGGATCTGATAGCTAGCGGTAGCAGTCACAATCCGCCGCTTTTTTTTATCTTCTATTAAAACCCAACACACCACAGGCCTTACCCACCTCTCAACGTGCTGGCTTTGCTTCGTACTCCCAAAGGCATACCAGCCTTTAGCTTCAATAATTTGAAGCACTTTAAAATCGTTACTTGCCATAAATATCAGGTTCGCGTTAACTTGACTATTATTCTGAGATCGAAGGGCACGCTTCCTAAGCGGAGCAAAGCTTTGGAAATTATAAGCTGGACTGGACAACCAGATTTTTCGTCGGGAATCAGCCAGTTAGCAGAGCATAGTCTGCTTTGTTACTCGCTAAAGTTAGTTCGATATTTTGCTACTCTCCCACAATTACGGGGAAGTATCGATACCGCCTCCTCAAAAAGTAGTCTTGCCCTCGGCTCAACACCAGCTAACTCAATCTTCGCTAGCTGCATTTAAGTGGATGCCAACTGCTTCTAACGCCTGGTTGGTAAGAGCGATGGGCATACAAGACTGTTCGGATTTTATGCTGCAATCAACGGTCATTTTTACCAGCTCTGCTAAAAATTAACTAAAGATTGCCGCTTTCAATTCTAAGCCTGGGTGCGCGTAATTCTCAATTAATTGTATGGTGTAGTTGATTATTGCCAAACTGTCGATCGCACAAAACAGCCGTGTCTAACTCTTCGATTACCATCACCGTTAAACTATTCGCCGCCTTCAGTGAAGCCTACGGCGTTTCGGAACTTACACTAGAACTTCCTCCCGAAACCCCGGTATCTGAAGTGCTCGAAAGCTCGATCGGCCAATACCCTCAATTAGAACAGTGGCGCGATCGTACCCGCTTCGGCGTCAACCTAGAATTCGTCTCCCCCGACACCATCCTCCAAGACGGCGACGAAGTTGTACTCATCCCCCCCGTCAGCGGTGGATAATACAATTTTGGATTTCCTCAAGGTACGTAGTTGCGCTTCAGCGCTCTTTCTTTATATCTATGAAAGAGCGCTTGCATCGCAACAACGTACCTTTGCTTTAAATATGAGAGTTGCGTCTAGGACTTACCCAGCACAAAAAACTTTATAAAGTTTTGAAATTAGTTTTGCAGCAAAATTGTTCTTGAGTTCGGTTAATTGAGATAATTTTCCTCTGGGCCAGCATTCCCCAGCAGAGCTTAAAACCCTTTCTGAGAAAGAGATTGAGGACTATCAGTCAACCTCCAATTTCGGGCAAGAAACTGCCAAAAATTAATCCCGACTAAAAAAATCGGGTATAGTTGACGGGGTAGATCGAGCGTGCTAATCTTTCCTAAGACTTAAGAAAACATCGCAAAACTAGAGAGTTGAGCTATGACCCAGGCGACCAGAACCCAATCCACAGCAGCAACCTTCACAGCCCTCAAATGTAAAGAATGCGGCGAAGAGTACGAACTCCAAGCCAAGCACGTCTGCGATTGCTGTTTTGGCCCGCTAGAAGTCAAGTACGACTACGACGCCATCCGCCGCCGCGTCACTCGCCAAACCATCCAAGCAGGCCCCAACTCAATCTGGCGCTACCGCGAATTTTTACCAGTCGCTACAGAAAACGTCATCGATGTCGGCACGGGGATGACTCCTTTAGTAAAATCCCACCGCTTGGCACGCCGCCTCGGTCTCAAAAATCTTTACATTAAAAACGATGCCGTCAATATGCCCACTCTGAGCTTTAAGGACAGAGTGGTGTCAGTCGCCCTCAGCCGAGCGAGAGAATTGGGTTTCACAACAGTATCTTGTGCCAGCACTGGCAACTTAGCTAACTCCACGGCTGCGATCGCCGCCCACGCCGGACTAGATTGCGTAGTCTTCATCCCCTCCGACTTAGAAGCAGGCAAAGTCCTAGGCACCTTAATTTACAATCCGACTGTGATGGCAGTTCACGGCAACTACGACCAAGTTAACCGCCTCTGCTGCGAAGTAGCCAATACACACGGCTGGGGATTTGTCAACATCAACTTGCGCCCCTACTATTCCGAAGGCTCGAAAACCCTCGGCTACGAAGTTATCGAACAACTAGGTTGGAAATTGCCCGATCACGTAGTTGCTCCCCTCGCTTCCGGTTCTTTGTTCACCAAAATCTATAAAGGCTTCAACGAATTCACCGAAGTCGGCTTGGTTGAAGGCAAGAAAGTCCGGTTCAGCGGCGCTCAAGCTGACGGCTGTTCCCCGATCGCCCAAGCATACCGCGAAGGTCGCGACTTCGTAACACCAGTCAAACCGAATACAATTGCTAAATCGATCGCGATCGGCAATCCAGCAGACGGAATGTACGCCCTCGACATCGCCCGCAAAACAGGCGGAAACATCGAATCCGTCAGCGACACCGAAATCATCGAAGGCATGAAACTGCTAGCAGAAACCGAAGGCATCTTCACCGAAACCGCAGGCGGCACGACGATCGCAGTCTTGAAAAAACTCGTAGAAGCAGGTAAAATCGACCCCGAAGAAACCACCGTCGCCTACATCACCGGCAACGGCTTGAAAACCCAAGAAGCCGTCCAAGGTTACATCGGCGAACCCATCACCCTCGAACCAAAACTGGAAGCCTTCGAGCGCGCCCTCGAACGCGCCCGGACACTCGAACGTTTGGAATGGCAGCAAGCTTCTGTTTAATAGTTATTGGTTGTTGGTTATTGGTTATTGGAATCAACAACTAACAATTAACAACTGACAACTCACAACTGACAACTCACAATTAACAACTAACCATGACCGTTAAAGTTTTAATTCCCACACCACTGCAAAAATTCACTAACAATCAAGCCACAATAGAATGCGGTGGTGCAAACATTTCCGAACTGATTGAAGCGTTAGAAACAAATTGTCCCGGCATCAAAAAAAGCCTGTGCGACGAACAAGGATCGCCTCGAAGATTTCTCAACTTCTACGTCAACAGCGAAGACATCCGGTTTTTGGAAGGTACGGAAACTGCTCTTAAAGATGGTGATGAAGTGAGTATTGTCCCAGCCGTTGCTGGTGGTTGATTTTTGACCGCAGATTTAAGCAGATAAACACAGATGAACGCAGATAGTTGTTAAATCTATCTGCGTTTATTTGTGGTTAAAATCGATTGATTTTTTTTGAGAAAATTTGACACTAAAAAAGCTGATTTATGAATCAATACGGTTCAGTTAACACTGTTAATTCCCCGGAGATCCCCCTCGCATCCCCCTGATAGTCGGAGGACGAAAGAGCAACTTCTTGTTTTCTTGTTCAGTATTCTGACCATAGCAATCCTAAATCATTTGTGAATTTCTTACTTTCTCCCCTTAGTAAGGGGAGGGTTGGGAGGGGTAAAACTTTTACGACTCCTGCAATGATTGCTATATCTGCATCATAAAATCAGTCAATAGTCTAATCTCAAATATTTACGCATTAACAGCTTTTCCTAATACTTGTCTTAGCTCATTCACCTGACAATTTTGTGCCAGTTGAATCAAGTGTTGAGCGAAAGCAGCGCATTCCGGATGAGTTTGTTGTACATATGCGGCAACTTCGGCAAGTTCGTCTAAATCCCCCCATTTGACTAAATCGTTCAGTTGCGCTAGAAGGTTGGCTGGGGGTAGCTGCGACTCTCGGATGTCGGATACAGGAGGTGTCGGTTCTGGTGTCGCCACATTTTCATACACCCATTCCAACTTCAGATATTTTTGTAGCAAAGCCAGCAACAATTCTGCGTCAATGGGTTTGGGCAAAAAGTCGTCTGCACCCGCATCCAAACTTTGAAATTGATCGGCTTCAAAGACACTGGCTGAGGAGGCGATCGCAACGACTTGTTTCAATGTTGGCGATTGGCGCAGGTGTTGCAGCAATTCAAAGCCGTGCATTACAGGCATCATTAAGTCTGTAATCACTGCATCGGGTGGCTGTGTAACGGCTTTTTCTAGCGCTTCTTTTCCATTGCTTGCTTCGATAACTTCAAATCCAATTGGTTCAAGAAGATTAACTAATACTGCACGATTTTCCCACTTATCATCCACCGCTAAAATGCGCTGTTTTGTGCCTCGATATCCTGCGATCGTACCTTGTTGAGAGGTGCGAGAAATTGTTGCCCAACTTTGCGATTCTGGAACTTCTATATCGAAAGAGAAAATACTTCCTTTACCCAGTTGGCTTTGTGCCTTAATTTGACTGCCCATTAACTCCACAATTTTCCAACTAATTGCCAGTCCCAAGCCAGTGCCTTCTGCTTGTTTTTTCGTATTTCCCACTTGTTCAAAGGGTAGAAAAATTGTGTCTAATTGCTCTGGAGTCATCCCAACTCCTGTATCGCTAACTTGGAAGCGCCAGCGATAGGTTGATGGATCTGATGCGATCGCCTGTGCTTGAATCGCGAAAGTCACGCCACCTTGTTCTGTAAATTTGATGGCGTTTCCCAGCAAATTAATTAAGACTTGTCGCAGCCGCTTTTCATCAGCATGAATACCGACAGGTAGGTTAGATTCGGGTACGTATATAAAGTCAATTCCTTTTTCTTCGGCACGGACGCGACAAATTTCGGTAACTGCTTCTAAAAAAGAGGGAAAATGGAAATCTGTGGGAATGAGTTCTAGTTTGCGAGCTTCAATTTTAGAGAGGTCTAAAATATCGTTAATTAAAGTTAAAAGGTGATATCCGCATTGATAAATAATCCCCAATCCTTTTTTATGTTTTTTCTCCAAGTGCTTGGAACGTTGAAGGATTTGGGCATAACCAAGAATGCCGTTGAGTGGAGTTCTCAGTTCGTGACTCATATTAGCGAGAAATTCGCTTTTGGCTTGATTGGCATTGTCGGCAGCTTCTTTAGCTTGTTTGAGTTCGATCGCGCGCTGTTGGGATTCTTCAAGTAAAATTTTATTTTCCTTTAAAGCCCCTGCTAATTGTTCAGTGCGATCGCGAACTCGCTGTTCTAAGTTACTTAGCAAATCGGATAATCGCTCAATTGTAGAGTTCACACCCAATTGCAGCTCTCCTATTTCATCGGATTGAATTTTGCGATCGCAGCGCACATCTAGACTGCCGGATTCAACTTGTTTGAGAATCTGTAAAATTTCTTTAATTCTGCTAAATATTGTAGAATTAAACAGCAATAAAATTGCAGCAGATGTTGCAGCAATACAAGTAGATGACCCCAGTAAAAATATAATAATAATGTCTTTCTTGCGGTTTTGAATTCGCTCGATTCCAGCTTTGATATACAAAAAACCAATCAATTTTCCATCTTCTAGACGCAGCGGTGCAATGTGGATTAATCCATCGGAAACTGCGATGACTTGCTTCACCTTAAAGGTTTGCTCGAAGTTTTCCTCAATCTTGAAGCCTGCGATCGCTTTAACCGATTTGCCTACATCCTCTGAATTCATCGAATAATAGACTTTGCCGTTAGTTCCAATTGCTAATGTATCTAATAACTTTTCTCCCACAAGGTTTTCCATCACAGCGCGATCTCTGACTGCTTCATAATTTAGCAACCCTTGAGCAATTAGTTTTGCTGGCAATTGGATTTGTGTTGTGAGTGTTTTATCAATCTCATTAGAAAATCGATTGACATAGTAAGAACCCATTAAAGTGAGTGCAACGATCTCAACACCAATGACTGCTGTCCCAATCTTAAATGCTAAGCTTTGCCAAAACTTTTTCATGATTTATTGAATTTTCGATAAAATTTGTTGGTAGGAATTTTTAGCAGTAATCTCACCCGCTAGAAGATTTCTGATTTGTTGATGAAGCACCTTCGATAAATTGCGATTTTTGGCTCCAAATAGATAACCCGTGTAGTTAGAATAATGCACATTGGCACCATACCGGGCAGTGATATCACTTTGAAACTCTCCGAAACTATCTATCCCAGATTCAGCAACAGCGAGATTTCCCCTAATTCCCGTCGGATTTCTGGTATAGCGAACCCATTTTTCTGCAACTTTTGGTGTACACCAATTCATCAGCAATTTAATAGCGCTATCGCGATTTTTAGAGTTTTTTAAGACTCCCCAAGTTGGGATATAACCTCCTAAATAATGGTTAGTTTTTTGAAAAGAAGGCAGTTCTACAGGGACAATCTTAGACATTTTTTGAGCATCCATTCCGTGCCAGTGGCTGTACATCCAAGTGCCATTGACATAAAAGAGAGCGCGATCGTCCAACATGAGATGTCGGGTATTTGCCCAATTATTTTCTCGATGCGATGGAATCAATGGATTAAACTTACCTAGCGTTTCTAATGCTTGTAATGTTTTGAAGAGGGCAGCATTCTTTTCAGATGAACCGACTTCCGATTTGGCTTCCTTAAAATCTAAAATTTCTGATTTGACTAAATTTTGAAACAGAATCTCTAGTGTCATCCAATCTTTGCTCTCATAAAATGTGGCGATGTTATTTTTAGTTTGGCGATTGTAGAGATTTACAGCTTCAGCATAACCGAGGAGGTCATCAAAAGTCATTCCTTCATATTTGATTTTAATGCCTATTTGAGCGGCAACATTTTTATTATAAAACAGCGCATGATAATATCCCTCTATATAAGGGCCGACTAAAAATCCCCCGGTTTGATTGCGATAGCTCGGATCTTGAATAATAAAAGGTTTTTGTGTTTCTGTAAATCCTGCAACTTCTTCAAAGTTGACGAGATGTTGTTCTCCCCATTTAGGATTGCCTAACTCTTCTGAAACTAGGGTGTAAATATCTTCATCCAACCAAACAATATCCCAATCTAACTTTCCCGATCGAATTGCAGATGCGATCGCTTTGGCTGTCCCCGGTTTATGCGCCAAATTCAGTTGTTGCCAAAATTTAAGTTTGAGAGCGATATTCTGATGTAAAAATGAGAACTCTTGTGCCACTTCTCGTACCAAAACCTCGCGTTTATCTTCCCTTAACCAGTGCCCCATCCAGTTAAGCTGATTTTGAGCAGCAAAGGAATTTGAATCATTTTCACCAGTCAACTCAATACCGCGCTCTCTAGGAGGGGAATCAGAATGAAATGGGAATGGATTGCAGCTTGTGAAGCCGAGTCCAAGTGCAAAAAAAGGTAGTGTATTAAATGTTCTACGTTTCATAAAGTTTATTGGTGTCACACCTTATTTATAGTCTACCCTAGGGCGTCGGTACAGTAGAATATTTTGACAAAAAGAACGAAATATGTGTTATGTAGGGGCGATCGCATGAGGGCGACAGTAGATCGCGACGCGATCGCCAACCATTTTTTTTTCCTCATGCGATCGCCCTGCCAAGGTCTACATCAACATACATACTATGCCACTTGTGTCAATTTCTTTTACTGAACCGATGCCCTAGTTGCTCGGTAAAATTAACTTTCGATGCTTTATAAAACATTCACACTGAAACGGTATAACTGAGGAAAGCGGTTGCTATAAATGCTTAAGTTTCAGCATTTAATTAAGTAAAATTAAATAATGGGAGTGGTGGTAAAAATAAAACTTTTACCACCACTCCCATTGTTTAATAAATACCATGAAAAATCGATCCAATTTAATAGCTAATCCTTCTTTTTAGGGTCGATAGGATTTAGATCGTTCCCGGTGGCATCCGAATAATATATTTGGATGATTGAAATACTCACCGACCTGAAGGAACGGTGATTCTTGACGCTTCATCGGGGAAAAGCTACCGAAGTAGTCTTACAGTCCCGAGCGCGTCCGTTTAAAGTCGTGGCGATTCCCCATCCCGACTTGTTCTATATTCTTAGCAGCATTCTCATCTCTATCTTGCTCGGTGCCACAACTTAAACAAAGAACCGAACGAATAGATAAATCAATCTTGCCCCATTTAAACCCACAGTCTGCACACACTTGACTGGTAGGTTCCCATCTACTAATTACTTTGAACTCCCTACCAAACTTCTCCGACTGACGCTCGCAAAGTGTTCGGAATTCTCTCCATCCTTGCCGACTAATTGCCCTGGAAAGCTTCCGGTTTTTGACCATGCCCGACACGTTCAAATCCTCCAAAACAATCACTTGGTTTTCGTTAACTATTTTGGTTGACAATTTGTGCAGGAAATCTTTACGGGTATCGGCAATTTGATTGTGCAACTTGGCAATTCTGATGCGAGTTACATTTCTTCTCCTAGAATCTTTTGGTTGGCGGGCTAATTTGCGTTGCAGTTTGCGAACTTTCTGGTCTAACTTTTTATAGCTAGGACTTTCGGCTTTCTCGCCATTACTCATCACCGCAAAGGTTTTAATCCCTAAATCAATCCCGATACTTGGATTCTTAGCCTCAGACTGAATTGGCTGAACTTCTACGACAAAACTCAGGAAATAGCGGTTTGTACAATCCTTGATTACCGTGACAGAGCTAGGCTCAGATGGTAACTTTTGCGACCAAATCGGCTTGACAATCCCAATCTTGGCTAAATAGACACCACCGTCCTCCGACCTGGAGAAACCGCGAAGAGTAAATCTAGCAGATTAATTGTTAGTCCTCTTTTTGAACTTGGGATACCCAACTTTACGTCCTTTTCTCTTTCCTTTGCAGGAATCGAAAAAGTTCTTAAAAGCTGTCTCCAAATCGGCTACGGATTGCTGCAAAGGAACTACCGATACTTCCCTTAGCCAGGCTCTTTCTTCGGATTGCTTGGCTTGAGTAATTACTATTTTCTGGAGTTCTGCTGATTTAAATCTTCTTTCTGATTGCTTGCAAAGTGCAAGAGCATCGTTCCAGGCTAGCTCGAACACAGCCAAACAATTGAGCCAAGCTCTGTCGTTGTTGGTCGGTTGGATAGATTCTGTACTGATACCTTGCTTTCATTATTTTTTGCTGTTTGATTTACTCGACCATACCATATATTATTGATCTAATCGATAAAATTAAAGAGAATTAAAGCCGTCCTATAAGGACGGGGCTTCAGACCCATTCTTTTGGTGAGAGTGCGAGCGGATCGAAAAGCGACATAGATCGATCGCTAAGACGATCGCACTCTTATAATTCCAATGCTACCGGATTTGATATTATCTGCCGTTGAAAAACAAATCCCTGGCGCAAAGCCAGGGATTACTAATACTAGGAGACAACGGAAGCTACTTTTGCAGCAGTCCGAGGACGACGACGACCTGTTACTGCGTTAGCCGGGACTGGTACTGGGGATGGCAATGATGGTGATGATGATGATGATGGTGATGATGATGATGCTAGCTTAGGTGCTTCAATCGAAAGCTGAGCTCTTTGCACAAATTCCGATCGCACTGCTTCTTCAGGAATTTGCATCAGGAATACCAGCATCGGATTGCTTTGCAGTTGCCGGCGCAGCACTCGCCCAATTGCTTTTTCGATTTGGGTTTGAACTCCTACCCAGTCAACATTAACTGGCGATTCAGCAGTAGCAGGTAGGACAAATTCCGACCAGCGATCGCTCAAAACTGTTTCAATGGTTTGATTGATTAGTCCGATCGTTTCCGCGCGATCGGCGGATGTCACTACACCTTTTAAGTGGACTTCTGGCTTAGCGACTAACTTGCCTTCCCAGTTCAAAGCTGCCGCTACCGTTACAGCGCCATCTCCGGCTAACTGCTGACGTTCCTTGAGGACGTTTGCTTTGACTACGCCCGATCGCGAAGAGTCTACCAATTCAATTCCTGAAGGCACTTTAGTACCGAGTCGCATCGAATTTTCGGTCAACTCAACCACATCGCCGTTGTCAATAATCACCATATTGCTCGCGGGAATGCCCATGCTTTGAGCCGTCTTGGAGTGCTGAACCAGCATCCGGTGTTCTCCGTGCACGGGTAAGAAGAACTTGGGACGAGTCATGTTAATCATTAACTTTTGGTCTTCTTGACAACCGTGGCCGGAAACGTGAATTCCTTTGTCGCGGCCGTAAACCACGTTTGCTCCCAGCATCATCAGTTTATCGATCGTATTTACCACTGCGATCGTATTTCCAGGAATCGGATTAGCCGAGAAAATGACTGTATCGCCCTTTCTGATTTTCACTTCATGATGTTCGCCGTTAGCAATGCGAGTCATCGCCGCCATCGGTTCGCCTTGGGAACCTGTAGTTAAAATCAAAACCTTGTCATCTGGCAAATTGCGGATTTCTTTCAACGGTTTGAAAATACTATCTTCGCATTTGATGTAGCCGAGATTGCGGCAGTGAGCGATGACGTTCAGCATCGAGCGGCCAACCACTCCGACATACCGATTGTTTTTCTTAGCCAATTCCAAAACAATTTGCAATCGGTGTACCGAAGAAGCAAAAGTCGTCAGCATCACTCGTCCCGTTGCTTGAGCGATAATTCTGTCTAAATTCGGAGCTACAGAACGTTCTGAAGCGGTAAAACCAGGAACTTCCGAGTTAGTAGAATCGCTGATCAAGCACAGCACGCCTCTTTCGCCGTACTCCGCCAGCTTTTGCAAATCAAAATGCTCGCCGTCTACAGGAGTGTGGTCAATTTTAAAGTCTCCAGTGTGAATAATAATTCCGACGGGAGTGTGAATTGCCACAGTGAAACTGTCGGCCATCGAGTGAGTGTTGCGAATGTATTCAACTAAGAAATGCTTACCAATTCTGACCGTATCCCGGGGGCGAACAGTCCGCAATTCAGTGCGGTGAGACACTCCGGCTTCTTCCAATTTTCCGGCGAGCAAAGCCATCGCCAAGCGCGGGCCGTAGATGACTGGAATTTCAAATTGTTTGAGGTGATAGGGGATGCCACCGATGTGATCTTCGTGACCGTGAGTCACGATCATACCTTTAATTTTGTGGTTGTTTTCCCGCAGGTAAGTCATGTCTGGGAGGACAATATTTACACCGTGCATTCCATCTGTGGGGAAAGCTAAACCTGCATCTAAAAGAATTATTTCGTCGCCGTACTCGAACACACAAGTGTTTTTACCGATTTCGTGCAGCCCGCCGAGGGGAATAACTTTTAGAGCTGATGCAGTTGTATTTTTGATCATGCGTATCCTTTGTTAGTTATTTTTGTTATGAGTCTGTTGTCTGTTGTCTTTTGTCTGTCGTCTTTTTTCGGCTGTTGGTTAGTAGGGCGATTTTTTTCCACATATTTATGATGGAAAACTCCCCTGCGGGTTTTGCGAACCCGTACAGTCAGTTGTCTTCAGTCTTGAGTCTTTTATTCCCAGTCTTTAATCCTTGACAGTCAGTTACTTACTAACAGTTAATGACTAATGACTGATGACGTTCGCGAGTTCCGAGGCTCGCACTACTGACCGATCGCAACTAATATTCAGTTGTCTGAAAACTCGTTCTCGCCTATCTAGCTAGCAGATACTGCGGCTAGCTGACTCAGTACGTCCTTTAACTTTTGAGTTACCTCAACGGGCGGAGCGCACAGGGGCGGACGGGTGGAACCCACATCCCAGCCTTGAAGTTTAAGAGCTGCCTTAACAGGAATGGGATTTGTGGTGAGAAAAAGAGCTTTAAACAGGTCAAAAAGTTGCAAGTGAATCTGGGTAGCGACTTGAACTTGACCGGCCTCGAAAGCTTTAATCATCTGTTGCAGTTGCTCTCCTACCAGATGGCTGGCTACGCTAACTACACCAGATCCTCCTACCGCCAACATTGGCAAAGTTAGGGAATCATCTCCAGAATAGATCGCAAATTCCGGTGATGTCAAGCACCGAATTTGACTTGCTTGATCTAGGTTGCCACTTGCTTCTTTGACTGCCACAATGTTGGGGATTTCTGCCAATCGAGCTACTGTCTCGGGCAACATATTCTGGCCAGTGCGACCGGGGATGTTATATAACATTATAGGCAATTCTGGAGCAGATTGCGCGATCGCCCGAAAATGATTGTACAAACCTTCTTGCGGCGGCTTGTTGTAATAAGGAACTACCTGCAAACAGCCGTCTAACCCGAGTTTAGCTGCTTTTTGCGTAGCTTCGATGGCTTCTGAGGTCGAATTCGACCCGGCTCCTGCGATTACCAAAGCTTTACCGGCTACTGCCTTTTGTACCACCTGAAATAATTGGTACTCTTCATCCCAGCTCATAGTGGGAGATTCGCCCGTAGTTCCGCACATTACCAAGCTATCCGTACCGCGATCGGCTAAATGAATTGCCAATTGTTCTGCTACCGCATAGTTAACGCTGCCGTCTTCCTTAAACGGCGTAATCATTGCAGTCAGAACCCGTCCAAACTTTACCACACTTTCTCCGATTTTAGACTGTTGATTTTTGATTTTAAATTTTTGATTTCAGATGCAAGATTTATCTAAAATCTTCATTTCAATTGCCCTATTGTCAGATTCAGTCGATTTTAGATGTTAAATTTTAGATGTTAAATTGACTCCACAGATGAATCTGGGTTCTTCAACTAGGCTCTAAAATTTTGAGATCTCCACTCCTGACGTAGGGGACTTGCATCTATTTTTTGGGCCCACTCGCCCTAAGTAGAAATAGCCGCTGCTTGTTGGATTTGCAGCAAACCTTTGTCTGCTAGCAACTCAGCTATTTGCACCGCATTTAAAGCAGCCCCTTTGCGAATTTGATCGCCGCTCAGCCACATCTCCAACCCGCAGGGGTGAGAAATATCTTGGCGAATCCTGCCGACTAGCACTTCATCCTTACCGCTGGCCTCGACGGGCATCGGGAAATAATTAGCTTGCCAGTCTTCTACCAGCTTAACGCCGATCGCCTCCTTTAAGATTTCCTTAGCGTCGATCGGGCTAAAAGGCTCTGCAAACTCCAGATTAATCGCCTCCGAATGGGCGCGGAGTACGGGAACCCGGACGCAAGTCGCACTAATTCTAATCTCGTCAGTACCAAAAATCTTCCGAGTTTCGTTGACCATTTTCATCTCTTCCTCACAATACCCTAAATCGTTAATTGGTGTATTGTGCGGAAACAAGTTAAAAGCCAAGGGGTAGGGAAAAATATCGGTTTTGGGAATTTCCCCTGCCAAAATTGCTCTGGCTTGATCTTTCATTTCCTCCATTGCCCTGGCGCCCGCGCCGCTGGCAGACTGGTAAGTCGCTACAACTATGCGCTTGACTGGTTTAACTTTGTGCAGCGGCCAAACGGCAACTGCCATCAAAATCGTGGTGCAGTTGGGATTAGCAATGATACCTCGGTGAGTTGCCGCAGCTTGGGGATTGACTTCGGGAACAACTAGAGGTACCGTCGCATCCATACGGAAAGCGCTGGAATTGTCGATTACCACGGCCCCGGCTGCCACTGCTTTCGGAGCCCACAGTTTAGAGATAGAACCGCCGGCGGAGGCGAGCACTAGATCTACATTATCGAACGATCGCTCCGATACAGCTTCGACCGGCAGCATCTCGCCGCCAAAGGGCAAAGTTGTGCCTGCTGAACGTTCCGAAGCCAGCAGCTTCAAGTCTGAAATGGGAAAACTCCGGCTGTGCAGGAGTTCTAGTAACTCGGCACCGACTGCGCCGGTGGCTCCTAAAATGGCAACTCGATAGGATTGAGACAAATTAGTTTCCTCCACAAATTAGAGTCTAAACGATCGAAATCTAAAATTTAAATAACTGCAATACTGAATAAGCTTTTGTGCATCTGGAGAGGGGGAGAGGGGGAGAGGGGGAGAGGGGGAGAGAGAGGATTTTTGATCGGTTTAGGAAATATACAATTTCAATGCACAGTAGCCGATCGAACTAAATTAATTTTATGCGACATCAGGGCGCGAGCAGATGGCAAGGGTGCAAGTAACCGAGGTGGTCGATCGTACTCAATCTTAGTTTAGCATCTTTTGCCATCTGCTCGCGCCCAATCCACATCAAGTTGGTTTTGGGATACCTGCATTTGAGCAAACGCATCCATTCAATCCGATCGCCCGCTCATGCCGGTCGGATTGACATCCGAGGGCGATATATGCTATGGTGCATCGGCTATTAGCTCGACAGACGGAAATCCCCACAGTATAGTAATACTCCACTTACTGTGGGATGAAAGGCGAGCGAGATGACGATTCCACCCGCCTGCCAACAAGCGCAGGTCTTGGGAGTGGGCGGGTGAATCAGGAGACGAGCAAATAGAACCAAAACTTTCCCCAGTAAGGGTTTGAATGCTACGATTGTAGTTATTGGGCAGCCGAAAATGCTACCAATATACTGAACCTTGACAACTGAAGATAGGGGGTTTCGTAGGGAAGTGACACATTTAATTGTGGCGGCCTCCTGCGAGTAAAATTTTCAAGGCACGAAGGTGCTTGGAATTTCATTTTTGAAACCAAGAGTGGGGCGGGACGTGTTCCTCACTATAAAATGCCGTAGAGGGAAACAATTGGAGTACCTTGAAGGAAGATCTGGATATCCTTAACAGGACTCAGATGCCTACACCATAACGCTTGCAATTGGTGTAGGAGCGTCACTGGACTTAACCTCCACATTCCTAGCAGCAAAACCTAGTATCCTCAAACCAAAACTATTTGGCAAGAGCGAAAAAAGTAGCCGGAAACGACTTACAGTCTCATCCGGTAGAGGTGTTGGTAGTTATGTCGCTACAAGTCAAAGCGTACAAACTTAAAATGCAAGCAAAGTCAGATTTGTATGTATTTTATCAAAATTGTTAAATATCACAAAAGCCGATGAAAGTAACCCAGGAAAAACTTCCAGCCAGTCAAATTGGTTTGGAAATCGAAGTGCCATCAGAAAAATCAAAACAAGCTTACGAGCAGGTAATTAAACAATTCGCTCGCGAGGTCAATATTCCTGGGTTCCGCAAAGGCAAAGTTCCCCGCCAAGTTTTGCTACAGCGCCTGGGCCAGACTCGCTTGAAAGCTACAGCTTTGGAAAATTTGATTAATGATTCACTGCAAAAAGCTCTCGAACAAGAAAAAATTCCGGCAATTGGCAGTTTTGAACTCCGCACTGAGTTTGAAGAATTGCTAGGAAAGTTCGATCCAGAACAGCCTCTGACTTTTTCGGCTAAGGTTGATGTAGAACCCGAAGTAAAAATGGGTCAGTACACCGGCTTGCAGCTTCAAGCAGAAGAAGTTAAGTATGATGAGGCTCAGGTAGATGAGGTACTGGCAAAATATCGATCGGACAAAGCGACTTTAATCCCCGTAGAAGGCCGGCCAGCTCAATTGGGAGACATGGCTTTGGTTGATTTCGCAGGTAAATTTGCCGAAGCAGCCGAAGGTGAAACTCCCGCAGAAATTCCCGGCGGCGATGCCGAAGACTTTCAAGTAGAATTGTCGGAGAATCAGTTTGTACCGGGCTTTATTCAAGGCATGATCGGGATGAACCCCGGAGAAACTAGAGAAGTTTCCGTCCAGTTCCCTGATGAATATAGCAGTGAAGAATTGGCGGGAAAACCAGCAGTATTTACGATTACTCTGAAAGAACTGAAGGAAAAGGAATTGCCGGAGTTGGACGACGACTTTGCCCAAGAAGTTAGCGAGTTTGAAACTTTAGCACAACTGCGCGAATCCCTCGAAACTCGGTTTAAAACAGAGCAAGAAAACAAGTTATCAGTTAATAAGGAAAAAGCCATATCAGCAGCACTGGTTCAGCTCATAGATGTGGAAATTCCCGCAACAATGGTCGATCGCGAAATCGATTATTTGCTCAACCAACAAGCCATGCAGTTGAAAAATTATGGCATAGATATCAACCAACTGTTTACCGAAGAAAATATCGGGCCGATGCGGGAACGCTCTCGTCCGGAAGCAGTAGAAAGGCTCAAACAAACTCTAGCTCTGGCAGAAGTAGCCAAGCTGGAATCCTTATCTGTTGAACCAGCAGAAGTAGTAGCAGAAGTAGCAAAAGTCAGAAAGCAGTTTCCCAAAGGGAATTTTGACCCTGAAAAGTTGCGGGAATTTGTAGCAGAAGACTTGCTAAAACAAAAAACCCTGAAATGGTTGGAAGAAAAAGGGACAATTGAACTCCTACCTGAAGGCTCTTTGACTCCAGCAGCAGAGGAAGAAGCAGAAGAATCAGACGCCGAAGAGTCTGCTGAAGCAGTCACGAGCGCGATCGACGTGGAAGTGGTAGGCCAAGAGTAAAACCTTCTAGTTTTGCTTCTAGAAACTACCAGCGTAGGGTGCACAACGCGTAGATTTGTGCTAAAAAGCACGTCAAACGCAGTTATAGATTGTTGTTGGATGGTGTGGTCCAGATCCGGAGGTACTCAAATTCCCCCTTCTTAAGGGGGATTTAGCCTAGGGGGCAAACGAATATTTATCAACTCTTAAGCTTAAATTGATACGAATGCCTCGCACCTGATGCTTGCTATAACATGGCGCGCGGGGGCTAGAAACCCGGTTTCTTAGGGTCACGCAGTCAAACCAAGTTTTTGCAACAGAAACCGGGTTTCGGTTGGCGCATACTAAAAACAGCCACGATTGGTGAGTAACTCTTTTAACTCATTCACTCTACCAGCGTTACGCCGATCGCAGCCATCAATCTCGATCGCTCAAAACTCTCCATTCCCCCCATCTGGCTTCAGAAGAGGCATAATAGTTAAAAGCTGGCGGCTTAATTTCAAGCTTTCATCAGCAGCAAATTGTCTAGAATCCTTGACTGGTGTCTTATGGTGGTATCTCAATCTTCCAATTACCTAATTACAAGCTATAACGATTTTGATGTCAGCTCCAGCCCCAGCAATGTAGTGCCGATGGTACTAGAACAGTCGGGGATGGGCGAGCGGGCATTTGACATTTACTCGCGCTTGCTGCGGGAGCGCATTGTGTTTTTAGGAACTCCCGTAACTGACGAAGTGGCTGATTCGATCGTAGCTCAGCTATTGTATCTAGATGCCGAAGACCCAGAAAAAGATGTCCAAATGTACATCAATTCCCCCGGCGGCTCGGTAACGGCGGGTATGGCAATTTATGATACCATGCAGCAAATTCGCCCGGATGTGGTGACGATTTGTTACGGTTTGGCTGCAAGTATGGGCGCATTTCTGCTGACAGCGGGAGCCCACGGAAAGCGGATGTCTCTTCCGAGTTCCCGGATTATGATCCACCAGCCGCTCGGAGGCGCTCAAGGTCAAGCAGTAGATATTGAGATTCAAGCCAAAGAAATCCTTTATCATAAGCGTAAGCTGAATCAATTGTTAGCGCACCATACTGGTCAACCGATCGACAAATTAGAGGCAGATACAGAACGCGACTTTTTTATGTCAGCCGATGAAGCCAAAGATTACGGATTGGTCGATCGAGTTATCGCAAAAGAAAACCTTCCGGCTGCGGGAGAAAACGTCACTGCACTGAATTAAGAGGCTGTTATGTCTAAGTACGACTCCCATCTAAAATGTTCGTTTTGCGGCAAGTCTCAAGAGCAAGTGCGAAAGTTAATCGCAGGCCCCGGGGTTTATATCTGCGATGAATGCGTTGATTTGTGCAATGAAATTTTAGATGAGGAGTTGTTTGATTCGAGTGCTGTGCCCGCAGCAGCAGCGGTTCCGAAGCAGGAAACAACGCAAAAACGCCGCGCTACCTCGGGCAAAAGTATCTCGATGAGCCAAATTCCCAAGCCGAGGGAAATTAAAAATTATCTCGACGAAAATGCGATCGGTCAAGAGGAGGCGAAAAAAGTCCTCTCGGTGGCAGTTTACAACCACTACAAGCGCCTCAGTTTTATCCATGCCAAAAATAGCGGCAAGCACCCGCCGGAAGAAGTAGAACTGCAAAAATCGAATATTTTGTTAATCGGGCCGACGGGCTGCGGCAAAACTCTCCTGGCTCAGACTTTGGCGGATATGCTGGACGTGCCGTTTGCGGTGGCTGACGCGACGACGCTGACGGAAGCCGGCTATGTCGGAGAAGATGTGGAAAATATTTTGCTGCGGCTGCTGCAAGTGGCAGATATGGACGTGGAAGAGGCGCAGCGCGGAATTATTTATATTGATGAAATTGACAAAATTGCCCGCAAGAGCGAAAATCCTTCGATTACTCGGGATGTCTCTGGGGAAGGAGTGCAGCAGGCTTTGCTGAAAATGCTGGAGGGGACGATCGCCAATGTACCACCCCAAGGCGGCCGCAAGCACCCGTATCAAGATTGCATCCAAATTGATACCAGCAATATTATGTTTATTTGCGGTGGCGCTTTTGTCGGTTTGGAAAAAGTGATCGAGCAGAGAACGGGTAAAAAGTCAATGGGTTTTATTCAGCCGGGAGAAGCTCAGCCGAAGGAAAAGCGGGCCGCTGATGTGCTCAAGCAACTGGAACCGGACGATTTGGTAAAATATGGGATGATTCCAGAGTTTATCGGGCGGGTGCCGGTGGCGGCGGTGTTAGAGCCGCTGGATGAGGAAACGCTGATGGCGATTTTGACGGAGCCCCGCAATGCTTTGGTGAAGCAGTATCAAAAGCTGCTAAAAATGGATAATGTACAGTTGGAGTTTAAGACGGATGCGATTCGGGCGATCGCGCAAGAGGCATACCGCCGCAAAACAGGAGCGCGGGCACTGCGGGGAATTGTCGAAGAATTAATGTTAGATGTGATGTACGAGTTGCCGTCGCGCAAGGATGTGACACGGTGTACGATTACTAAGGAAATGGTTGAGAAGCGATCGACTGCCGAATTGTTGGTGCTTCCGTCTTCGTTGCCAAAACCAGAATCAGCTTAAAAGCATCGGTTTTCAGGATAGCAATTTGATCGTACAAAATTGTAAAATTCCTTCTCATCAAATTTTCGGACGGGCAAGATGCCCATTCCACAAGAAAAAAAAGTTTTTGTGGGATGGGCATCCTGCCCGTCTTATTTTCGGACGGGCAAGATGCCCGTTCCACAAGAAGAAAAAAAGTTTTTGTGGGATGGGCA
>NZ_JAEQDD010000036.1:19181-93106 GCF_020737885.1 Microcoleus sp. PH2017_34_RAT_O_A
TTGTGGGATGGGCATCCTGCCCGTCTTATTTTCGGACGGGCAAGATGCCCGTTCCACAAGAAGAAAAAAAGTTTTTGTGGGATGGGCATCCTGCCCGTCCTAACTATTTTTACCAGAAATCTATGGAATCTCGCATTCAAGCATACCTGCGTTTTGCCGCCAGCCAGCAGCGCGACACCGAGCATATCGGCCCCTTCCTCGCTACATTCAGCCCCCACAGCACCAACCCTTATCTGAATTATGCGATTCCCGAAGATGGCGCCACACCCTCCCTCGCCGATGTTAACGCACTAATTGCTGCGTACTCTGACCGCGATCGACAGCCACGTTTGGAGTATGTCACGAAACTCGCGCCCGCTGTCGAAGAAGCCCTGATATCCGCTGGTTTCACCGTTGAGGGACGCTTACCGCTGATGATTTGCACTCCGGGATCGGAGAAATTGCTGCCGATTCCGCCGGAAATCGAGCTAATTCTGCCAGTTTCCGATGACGAACTTTTGGGTACTGTGGCGGCGCAAAACGAGGCTTATGGAGAGGCTGCACCCAGCCCTGAAGATGTTGACAGTCTTCGGAAAACTCTGGCGGCGGGTGGGATTGCGGTACTCGCCCGCGTCGCAGCAACGGGCGAACCTGCGGGCGCTGGAATCTGCACGCCACCGCAAAACCAGACGACGGAAATCGCGGGAATTGGTGTGCCGGCTGCTTTTCGGCGGCGGGGTATTGCAGGGGCTTTGACGGCGCGGTTGTTGCGAGAGGCTTTTGACGCGGGTGTTACGGTGGCTTTTTTGATGACGCTACACGAGCAGGAATTTCGAGTTTACACTAGGGCGGGATTTTCGGCGATCGGCTCCGAGGGCTGCGCCAACGACGAAATTCTCCACATTTCCCTCCCGCCCCAGTAAAACACCTGTCAAATAGGTTTGTAGTGAGGACTTTAGTCCGCATCTAAATTAGGGCTTGCTGAATAAAAGTAGAAAGTTTTCCAGATAACGGCTTCAATCTTTTGAAACTCTCACAAGTGCAAGTTATAGGATTATAGATTCTCAAAACCCTTGCACTGTCCTTGTTCGTTGATGGCTAAATTTGGGAAATTTAGCCAGAAACCTACTATTTGTTAATCTGTGTAGCCTCGTTTTTCCAGTACGTACACTTTTTCAGCAAGCCCTAAATTGGCCGACTAAAGTCCTCACTACAAACATCTTGATTGAACTCCCAAAATCAATCGATTACCAATCGATTAAATCATCCTCATCAACATCAGAAGATAACTCAGGAAAATCCGGTTCAGATTCCAATCTAAAAGTTTCCGACTCCCAAATCTCTAAATCATCCGACAAATCGACTACTTGCCCGTCAAACATATCAGCCCATTGCTTGCTCGTATTCGCGACAGCTTGAGCATCAGCCCGTACCGCTACAGCCTGAGCATTTAACTCATTCTGAGAGTCTGTAGAAGTGTTGATCTGCCGCAACGGTTCAGAAACATTTGGCACATTAGCAGCAGTATTTTCGTTCGCCCAAGAGTGTTTTTGCTCTTCTCCTCCGTCCCCCAAAAAATTACCTGCCATCTCAGAATTACCCGGGTGCTCCACCTGTTGATTCTCATCGATCGCAGCAGGAGAATTCCGAGGAGTTTCGGCAACACGTTCGTTATAATTTGGCAAATCTTGGGTGCGGGAACTATTAGTTGCAGCGGGATTTGTTAAAACTACTTTTACTGCTACTCGACTGTTAAACACTTGCAAAAAAGCTTCTTCAATATTAGGTACTTTGTCTTTAACCATATTCAGCAACGGCTGCGAACTAATCTTAACATAAGCCGTATCATTGCTAAACATTACTAGCTGTCCGTGTTGCCGGAGTAGCGATTGAGTCCCGTGGGGCCGCACGCGATCGAGTACCTGTTGCCACACTTTATCTAAATCAATTTCGCTACCTAAATTAGTTGGTGAATAATTGGTTTGACTCGTTTCAGCAGTTGGTATCGCTTCGGGAATCGGGGCAGGAGGTGTGCTTTGTGTGCGATCGACAATAGGTTGCGAAGTCGGTGGCGGATTTTGAGGTTTGGCTGCGGGAGGCTGTTCGATATTAGCTGTGGAACTCCCCCCCAAAGCTTGGGGGGGTTCGGGGGGGTGAATTTGGGATTGAGCAATATTTCTACCTGGTTGGGCTGCTGGTTGTGGCTGAGTTCTAATGGCTGAAGGCAACAATCCCAACAGCGTTACTTCCAGCCACAATCGCGGCTGAGTGGTGTTTTTAATTTGTACTTCGTGGGTTTGCAAGTGTTTCTGACTTGCCAGAATTAACTCGGCGTCCCAATTGCGGGCAAAATCGCAGAGTTTTTCCCAAGTTGCCGCGGTTAAAGCTACTAAATTTGACCGTTGTGGTGCTGCCTTTGCTATGAGCAAATCTCGGTAAAAGCTGGCGAGGCTTTGCAGCACGATTAGTGGTTCCCGTCCGCGATCCATGAGGTGCCGGGTCATGTCTATTAATGCTGTAGCGTTATCGTTTGCGATCGCCTGTAGTAGTTCCATCAAGTCATTTTCTGGAACTGCGCCGACTAAATCCCAAACTTTTTCGATGGTTATTTGACCGGGAAATAAGCTGAGTTGGTCGAGCAAACTTTCTGCATCTCGCAGTCCTCCTTGGGCGAGTTGAGCAACCATTTGTACGGCATCGCTGGCAATATTGATATTTTCTAATTGGGCAATCTTGTGTAAATGAGAGGTCATTGAGTCGAGGGGAATCCGGCGGAAGTCGAATTTTTGGCACCGAGAAATGATGGTTGGTAATACTCTTTGGGGGTCGGTTGTGGCGAGGACGAATACGACGCGATCGGGCGGTTCTTCTAAGGTTTTTAATAGGGCATTAAATGCCTGGGTACTGAGCATATGAACTTCGTCGATTACATATACTTTATAGCGGCACTGTACGGGGGCAAATTGGGCTCGTTCGATCAAGTCCCGAATGTTGTCTACTCCGGTGTTACTGGCGGCGTCGATTTCGATGACATCTAGTGTGGAACCTCGGGCAATTTCTTGACAAACGTTGCATTTGCCGCAGGGTGTCGGGGTAGGGGCGCCGGTAGAAATACAGTTGAGGGATTTGGCAAAAATTCTGGCACTAGAGGTTTTACCGGTGCCTCTGGGGCCGGTGAATAGATATGCTGGTGCTATGCGCTGTTGCAGGATGGCGCTGGTGAGAGTTTGGGCGATCGCCTCTTGACCGACTAATTCGGCAAATGTCTGAGGGCGATACTTGTGATGCAGGGGTTCGTAGGTCACGATCGAATATTTGTGGTATTAGCTGTAATCTTAGCTAAGGACACGTTGTTCGATCGCGCGATAGCTCTATTCTCACAGCCAGCCTCCCGGTGGGCTGGCAGGGCGGGAGCGATCGAACAGTAGTAATTAGCACCCGATAGGAGAGTCCGCTTCTCGATCGGTTGTTCTCCAGAAGTGTTTTTGGCGATCGCTGGAGAGAGTTAGTATTGATTTATGTGTACTTATTTTTCTTTTTCTAGAAACGGAGGCTGCGGAACAATTTTTTTTTTGACCTATATTGGTATAATCTATCACAGACAATTCACCATTTCTTTTTGCCGGTGCCAGCGCGGGATTTTCCGATATTTCGGAAACCTGCTTGCAGTTAAAGATAAAGTATTAATTAGAGGGTGCCTGTTCGAGTTGTAGAAATCCAGTTATAGCAAGATGGTGGTGGAATGATGTCAATGTTGGTCGATCGAGTTACACTGCCAGCTCTACTCTGGAATCCTGTATAAATATAGCGTCAAAATTTACCCTTTAAAAGCCCATGTCAACCCAAATCATCCTTGTAGAACCAAGGTTGGCAGTAGCCTCTCCCAAACCTAAACAGGCTAAACCAGGATCTCCGTCCCCCGACCAAATCTTGATGGGAGCGTCGGGATTACTGTTATTATTGCTGCTCGGTTTAGCGGTATTTACCAAGCTAAGACTAGATGATTTGAGTAAGAAGCTCAAATTTGAAGAGTTTAGAAATAGAGAACTCCAGAAAAAATACAAAATGGCTCTGGAAACCATATCAAAGATGGAAAAAAACCCCGACCTCATTCACTCGCGAGACTTTAATTTAGACTACCTGAGAATGCGGATGGCGGAAGAAGTCTTTCACTTTGCCATTGTCAACCAGATTAAAGTAAAAGTCAAAGACAAAATTAGTATTGCCCTGCGCCCGACTCAGAGTGCAGTAGGAGATAAAAACGGGACTGCTGGCAGCGGCAGGCAAGTAGATTCGATGTTTGATATCGAATACGAAACTGGCGATCCAGCCGTAAAAATAGAAAGGCGAGTGCTGTTTCGGATTCAAATTAAGCTGATGAAACTGCCGACTCAGGCAACATCGGCGACAATTAATCAAATTATTGATTGTTTGGAAACTTATCTGAGTCCTTCAGATGACCATGATAGTTGGCAGCCGACTATTCAAGGTCGCATCGTTCACATTGAATGGGATCAAAAAGCGAAGCCGACGCCGATGTTGGTGTTGGAACAGTCGAATGAAGGGGTGAATGTTACCTTTAGGACTACGAGAACGCCTGCCGGCAGACCGGCTAATGAAAATGAGAGCCAGTTGGCAGGAGCCAAGGGTCAAAAAAATGCTAAAAGTAGTTCTAAAAGTGCAGCTAAAGGTGGAACAAAAAGCCCTGCGAAGGTAGGAGCAAAACGTCCCGGATCTCGGAAATAAGTTGAGCAAAATCACAATAATTGTGCTGAAAGAAGGTCAGTTGCAGCGGGTGTTTGTGTGTCTTGTGCGAGGTGACCGTCTTCTATAGCATTTCTCAGGTACATGAGGTATAGCTTGAGATTTTAGATTGGGCGATTGAGGGGATTGTTAATGAATTGTTGAATATCTCACTTACAATCTTTCGCGCTATATTGGAATAATGCGATCGGCTATGTCTAAAATACGGTTGTCGTGGGTGACGAGTAAAATAGTGCAGGGCTGTTCTTTTGCCAAACCTCCCTAAATATCGATCGCCAAACTCGAATTAAGGTTAACAAAGTTGTTTTACCAGACGCAGAATGCTAATTCATCAACACAACTTCGCCGTAATAAATTGCGGCGTTGCTGAATTAATGAATGACTGAGTGAGGAAGCGGAACATCCTGAAATTTTAGAGCATCTCCGTCTTTGAGAGAGCGGGGAGTTGCCAACCAGGTAGGAACAATTGTAAACAGATTTTAGCTATTTAGGGTAATCAAACAGCACCTCGGTCATGTAATGTTCTGCCCAATCTTGACCGAAAGCTTTTTCGAGTACGCGCCTGGTTTTGTCGTTTTGCTGCTGCTGGGTGCAGTAGTAAATTTGAGCGTCGAGAATTTTTGCTTCTTCGGCTACAGAAACTGGTTCCGAAGCGACTGCGAGTTTGCAGTGAATTTCGACGTAGGATTCAACTATGTCTAGAAATCGGCTTTCTTCTTCCTGTGAATCGGGGCGCACAAACAGGCAAAACTCTGAGAAAATATCGCCCCATTCGGGAATTTGGCGGGGACAAGAAAACTGGTTGACGGGCAAAGTTTGCAGTCGAGTGCGGTAGGTTTCCGACAAAGTTCGATCGGGATTGAGGGGAGAAAGGTCTGCGATCGCGGCGCTAATTTGACCTTTGCCTGCTACGATGTCTGTGCCGAACATCGGCAAAGCATAATTCGGTCTGGGAAACATCACGCAGTGGAGGATATCCAGCAGCGGCCCGACTTTAGCCAGTTCCAAGTGTATTTTGCGGAATTGGGGAGTTTGATAGCAGCGATTTTCTATGATCAGTTTTTCTCCTTCCAGCCGCCCTTCCACGTATCCCAACTCAGCGGGGAGGTGGTAGGGTTCGAGGTCGAGGTACCGACGCCATACTGATTCTATCCGATCGGCTAATTCGCGGATAAGGTAGTGCTGTTGGTCGCGCAGGGAAGGCTTGGATGTTTCTAACATTCTTATTTATCGGGCGATCGCTTAATAAAACTTCATTCTACGGTTGCAGGATGCAGTAAACAAGGTAGATACTTTTAAGGATATCAGCAGTTCGACGTGCGATCGAGTAAGTTTTACAAAAAAATCTGCCCTCTTATAGCAAGCCCTGTGACATTAGTCTAGGTATTCGCAGTGGCACAGGGCAATAAATTGCCATAAAAACCCGAGTAATGAGTAAGATTTCCGGAAACTCTCCGCTAAAATAAATGCACTAGCGGTAATTCGCAGGGAAAAAGCAAAGTAGGTAAGCGCGGAGATTTTGTATGTTTGGTCTGGGATTGCCCGAATTGGGCATTGTTGCGGTAGTCGCTATTCTAATTTTTGGCCCCAAGAAAATTCCTGAGTTGGGAAATGCTTTGGGGAAAACGCTGCGGAGTTTTAAGGAAGGGGTCGGTCAAGCTGATGATGAATCTACCCAGAAGGACAAGGATAAGGACAAGGAGGAAGAGCAAACGCTAGGAAAGTAATTTGCTGAACTTCCTGCAAATAGAATTAGCAACGCTCTGTCATCGTATATGTAGAGAATGTTTCATTGGGCAGTGTCCATATTTCCCAATAATAAGGCGCTGGCAATGAGCTCGATAGCCTTCAAAAATACCCAGATTTGGACTGTATTTATAAGCTAATTTTTGTTGTAGTTTTTTGCCTATAGTTCGTCAGTTTTGAGCAACTTTCTCTTGTTTTTGGGCGAGTCTTCGATAATATTTGGGGGTATTTTTTGAGGCTTGTATTCCTGATAGTCGGTTGCCTAACTGTTTGTTGCGAGGGATATACTGCAATTTCTCCAGCTTGACTTTAGACTTTTTTAGGGAAACTGGCAGTTGTATTTTTTACCGTTATTAAAGCTGGGAAACGTCGATATTCCTAAGGATCGCGAATTAAATAATTTACACTCTTGAAAGTGGGATGGGCCAGAAGAACCCGTCTTTTCTGGACGGGCGGGACGCCCATCCCACAAGAACAATAAAAAATGTAAGTTATTTAATTCTCATTCCTAAGTCTATACCTGTAGGTTTTCTAACGCCACGGTACAAGGGAGGGAGTTTGACTTCTAGTCTGATGGCGTATACGAGTGCGTCGGTTCGATGTCAAGGTATGATTACATTTGAGATTTTACCGTTGTTAGCACAGGAATGGTGGTGATCGCCCTTAGCGATCGTCCCCGATGAGAGCCTCCGCAATGTCCGTGCGATCGCCAAATGTGAATTAAACCGCTATCTAGTAATGTCTCTGGGAAACATAAGGAGCAATTGAGAGCGACTCGCAGCACAGTCCGCTTGGAGGGTGGCTGGCCCGAATCAAGTCCTGATTCTGGCATCTATTCTGGTAAATGCCTCTTGCGAGGGATGCCGCCGGCCCGAAAATCTGCACTTAGATAAATAGCGTACAAGATAGATTTAGTGGTAAAATGAAATATGGTAACCCCCATAGGTGCCAAAGTTTCGGAAAACGTCAAACTGGCCAGTCCATAGGGCTGTGCCTTCCGATGTAAAACTCAAAGTACGTTACTGTAAACAGGCCATATTTTAAGCAAGTTACACTGCGCAGGAGAACTGACAAATGCTACAGCGCAAAATCTATCAACTCTGTTGTGATGGTCGTGAGGTTTCTATTTTTCTTCGAGATCAGCAACGTTGGATAGAGCGCGCTCGTATCCTAGATATTGAAGGGGATCTAGTCACGCTGCGCTACGAAACCGACGAAGAAGACGAAATTAGCTCCTGGGAAGAAATGGTGCGTCTAGAAAGTATTGGAGCTGTGTCCCAGAAGTTGGCTTCGGTGTCGAGAACTAACTGCGAACCCCTAGTTACTGACGATTGTCCCGAAGCCGAGCAAATTCGCAATCACTACCCGGACTCGAATTTAGAATAGTTTTGATCCTTAGCTTGAGTCACAAAAAATAGTTGGGGGAAAAGAAAACGACTTTTCTCCCTTTTTTGTCGAGGAATGGGGCAAAACTCGGGTTTTGCCGAAAAATCTGCTGGATTGTCACCAAATAAGCTATTTAGGATGGAAATTTGAGTTCGATCGCCAGTTTTCGCCTCTGAGCCACCAGAGCAGTCACAGACGCAGAACCGACGAACAACAAATACTGCGATCGCCTCATCAGAAAGCGCGCTAAGCTGTCGATCGCAATGACAACAATAGGTTTATTCCGCATCTAATTCCTCATCTATGAAAAATTCAGACTCCGGTATCGCTTCAAACACCGGACAGAAACCGTCGGGAGTGACTTTAAAGCCAAACAAAGCACTGGACTGGTTCCAACAGCGCTGGCCGCGGTAGTGCTGGCAATTGCCACAGCATTCGAGGTTTGCCTGAACGGCGTTGCCTTGAAATAGCAGTTCCCGCTGGGAGATGCCGCGCAGTACCAGTTCTTCGCCTTGCCAGCGCGCTTCTACTAAACCTGTATCGGCAAAATTTGCCCACCGAGGATCGGCTGTAATCGGACTCGGCAAGCTAATTGCTACCTCTGTCCCCAATTCGCTGAGTTCTCCCTCATAGTTAGTTTCGGGGATAGCGGGCTGCAAAAACATTTCCCCGATCGGCAATTCGACAACAGTCCCTACCGCCGGAGTGTGCAACTGGTAGCGGTTTCGCAGCTCGTCCAAGTTAGCCAAGTCAGCCAAATATGCAGGGGAACCGTGCACTAAAATTACGTGCTGCGGACGCAAATTGTGGATGAGCTGGGTAGTTCCCGGCCCGTCGCAGTGTTCGGCTAGCAGATAAGTTTCAATGAGCCGAACTCCTGATTCCTGCCAGTTGGCAAACCATTCCCTGACGGGATATCCGGGTTTTTGAGGTGCGAGTAAAATCCAAGGATTTGTGCGATCGGCAACGTACAAACCCAAATCGGAAATTTGGTCAGTAATTACAATACACGGGGTTTTCCCCAATTCGGAGCGCTGTTCGGCAGACAACCGGCGCACGCGAGGTTTCACCCTTTCGTCCCAAAACAAAGGTTGGTGGAGAGCAAAGTTTTGAACGGCGGTGGGAAAATGGGGCAGCAGTTCCAGATAAGCGTCGCACCCGTCGGCGACAGTGCCGTCTACCCAAATATCCAAGTCGCGCCCGGTGAAGTAGTGGTGGCTGCGGAGCAGCATCAGCAGTTCTTGACCCAAACCGAGGGCGGGTGCGGGTAGCAGTACCGAGCATCCGTCGGCGATCGCGCGGTGGATGCGATCGGCTAACTGATTTTCCAGTTGTCGGCGGTGAGGGTGGCGCGCTGTGCCGTAACTACCTTCCAAAATTAACACGTCGGGCTTCATGCCCCGGAGTTGTCCCAGCGGCAAACCTTCCACCAAACGACAATTCGATAGAAAAAAGTCGCCGGTGTAAACCAGGGTGTAGGTGCGATGGGGGGCTTCATAGGTCAAGAGTACAGTCGCCGCTCCGGGCAAATGGCCCGACGGGAACAACTGCACGCTCAGTCCTCGGCGCAGTTCGATCGGCGACTGCCAGGGTAGAGCCTCACAGAAATGCGACTCTGGCTGCTGAGACTGGGCCGGCCAGTTAAGCGGTAGCAGTCGCGCTGTGACTTCGCTGGCGTAAATTGGCAACAGGGGGAAAGCCTGGTGGAGTGCGAGCAAACCTCTGGCATGATCGGAGTGGGCGTGGGTGCACACTACGAAATCGACTGGGGGCGATCGATCTAGTGTCGCTGACAGGGGTGCGACATCCTCTATACCGCAGTCGAGTAAAATGCGGTACGGCCCCATTCGCACTAGCAGACAGACCCCTTCCTGGGCGTGGCCTGCGCCGTAAGGTAAACAATCGAGATCCATCACTGCCGTTAGCTCCCTGTACAAGCGCGCAACTTGCTGTATCGCAACATCTAACTAAATGTTGGCTGCGACTGCATTCATTCGATCGAATCGAGTTGAGTCTTGGACGCAAAAACCAGGTTTGATGGAGGAAAAGACTGTGTTTCTGTCCTCGTTGCCGGTCAAAAAACCGTCGCTCAAAGTTCTGGTGCGTCAGCTTTGGACTTAAATTTTTCCTCTATACCTGCGGTTCCCGTCGTGCAAACAAAGTAATTGCACTTGAAATTTGATGCGATCGACGAGGAAAGCGATTTTCAGAAGGCACGGCCAGAAATTGGCCTGTGACCTTCAACAAGGTTAATGCTAGTGGTTCTTGCATCAAAAGTTACATTAGTTACATTGTTATTGCACCTTGTCAGAGCAGCGAATTCCATCTCATAAGCTGAGTTTTAAATTTTTTTTCATAATTTTGCCTGCTAGAAGCTCGTCTTTTTTATGAGAAGATTTTAATTCAGCAACCCTAAGATGTTGACAAAACATTACAAATCTTCATCTTTCGGGTGTTGGGGGCGGTGTAGAGTCGAATAATCCAAAGTTAGAGAACCGGACTCATGCTGAGGAAGTGCTTTTGTCACGAAGATAGCGGCTTTATGAGTGCGATCGGTTTATTTGTAAAAGTTTGATACATTTTTCTAAGCAAACCTTGTGCCGATCGAGGAGACACATCTTGCAGTGTCGGGCGCTTTTCTTGAGCCAACTTTTGAATCTTCAGCCTGACTCGCCCCATTTCTGAGCCCTCAATCTTCCAAAATCTCAACTAAATCTTCCATTGTCACGTCGAAAGCGCGGGCGATTTTGTAGACAGCAGAAATATCGGCCGTGTTCAAAGCATCGCGCTGAACGTAGCTTCTAACAGTGTTGTAATTCACTCCCGATCGATCGGCAACTTGCTTTAGCGTCCAACCCTTTTGCTCAGCTAGTTCTCGAATCCGCAGCCTCACGTATCCCATTAGCGCGCCCTTACTATTCCAAAATCTCGACTAAATCTTCCATCGTCACGTCTAAGGCGCGAGCAATTTTGTAGACAGCAGACAAATCGACTGTGTTCAAAGCATCGCGCCTCCCGTAGCTTTTTACCGTGTTGTAATTGACTCCGGATCGATCGGCAACTTCTTTGAACGTCCAACCTCTTTGCTCAGCTAGTTCTCGAATCCGCAGTCTCACGTAGCCCATTTTTTTGCTTGATTTCGGTGCATATATACCGGATAATATCTATGTACACTGAAAACGATCGCCCACCTAGCGTCGAAAACTTGAGGGCGATCGCTTTTCTACCCAACCCCGCAAACGCGGGGCACGATTTTCCTATGATACCAACATCAAAGCCCAAATTAAACTCTCATCCCTGCTGTATTGTGCGGCAATTGCCAAATATGCAGCGATTGGTTGTGGCGCGCTTCCACCGCCGCGGCGATGCTGACGGCTATATTCAGATATTACGGCGGTTGTTACCTGCGACTAAACACGCGATCGTCTTTGATACGACTGGGGCCGAGAAATTGCCGGAAGTGCGATCGATCTGAGATGTTGCACCATTGTGAAGAACGGGCAAGATGCCCGTTCCACAAAAGATAAATTTTCTTGTGGAACAGGCATCTTGCCTGTTTCTAAACAAGTAATTAAGAATGGTGTAAGATATCAGATGGCTCCTTCTGCAAATTCAATTAGCAACTTATAAGCTACAATATTCCAAGAGTATCTACGAGCTTTAATTACTGTCAGGAACTCAGGGCTGAAGCCACGCTCGCTTGTAAGAAATTACAAGCTATTCTGACGGGCCTAAGTCTTAACTGACTACGTTATTTGAGTCACGACACCGGGCGAATGCGAAGCTAGTCCCTTGCTCTGTCATCTGCAATTAAACAGTTTTAAAGTCACGCTTTACAGTGTTGCAGGTCTAAAAAGCTCTTATAACCTTGGGCGTTGCCTAACATTACCCGAAAGGGATTCGGAGACAACCATATCTCCACAGAGGGGCAACCATACCCCTCTACCCCGCAAGGGGGATTCAAGGCGATTGAAATCGCCGGGTCGTTTTCCTCTCAGGTCTAAAGACTCGCTCGTTTCCCACTTACCGAGTGTTTTTATGAATACTCAATTAATGGTGAAACCTTCCTCCTTGATGCCCCAAGGCCTCAAAATGGTAGAGTTTGGGAACATTTACTTATTCAGATTTACCGACGATCTTCAATCTCGCATGGAAGAACTGCTAGAGAGAAAAAAACTAGATTTACTAACTGCCGATGAAGTTCCAGAATTAGCTGGCATCATCGAACTATCCCGAATTTTTACCTTGATTAACGCCCAACTTTCTACCCAAGCCAAATGGTGTCCGATCGCACTCCACAACTTATACGACAACGAGCTAAATACCTCTGCGAATACTGTCACTCTCCAGAATACCTAAGCCCCGATCGCTTTACCATAGATCATCTCATGCCCAAATCTCTCGGCGGATCTGATGACAGTGAAAATTTAGCATTAGCTTGCCGTCGTTGCAACGAACACCACTACAATTTCACCAAGGGAATTGACCAGGAAACTCAGCAAGAATTTTTCTTATTTAATCCTCGTCATCAGCAATGATCAGAACATTTCATCTGGACAGCAGATGGTCTAAATATTGTCAGTAAAACTTCAGTAGATCGAGCAACTTGCAATCGGCTTGACCTTAATGACGAACGTTATGATGAAATGAAGAGGATTCGATTCGGCGATCGCGCAGGTTTTGGGTATAGCGGTTCTCAGAAAGATCAGGTACGTTGTTGGGCTTGGGCCCTCTTGGTTTCAGTGGTTATATAACCTGTCAGTCATACCTCACCTTTTTGAGAAAGGCTATAGAAGGTGGTTGGCATCCACCTGCGGAAGATCCTCGTCAATTAGAATAAGCAAAATCTCTCAATTCAACTTGACTTCTGCTATGTTATGTGCCATGAATAAGGTATCTAAAAATGAATTTCATAATTAAACTGCTTGATGTCGTTGCATTACTAGAAGACTTACCCGAACATGGCTTATATCGAGGTCAAGTGGGAACAGTAGTTGATGAATACGATGCAGAATTTGTTGAAGTTGAGTGGGAGCATCTCATTTTTGTAAAAAGCATTTTTTTCTTATAGTGCTGTCCCCGCTCGCGTATCCTATAATACGCGAGCGGGGACGCTCGCACTATTAAATGCAAAACTGAGATGCTCCCAGTTGAGTTTAGCGATTTGCAAGGTTGTACCTACGCACGAGAAGCTCTTAAAAAATCGCAGTTAATGATTTTGCATCACAGTCCGCTTGCAGAAACCCAATGGTTAAAAAGTCAGCCCTTATTACAAAAACCAGTTTTAAATCGATAATAATCCCCGTGCAGCTAATAATTAGCCGTTACCAACTAACAAAATAAGCATTTTTTATATTGACTGTTTGCGGTTTACTTATTATAATTACCAGGTCAAAAATAATAAAAATCTTACGCCTAACAGTTTTTCTCAAATAACAGGTAAAATATTCTAAGTTTGCGCGTACCGAACGCCGCAGGCTCAAACTATTATCTGTTAAGGATTCGTCCTAATTCTTAGGAGCGGGATTTTAAAATATGCATCTCAGCGAACTGACTCATCCAAACCAATTACACGGCCTGTCGATTCATCAACTCGAACAAATTGCCCGACAAATTCGAGAAAAGCATTTAGAAACAGTAGCCGCTAGCGGCGGACACCTTGGCCCAGGATTGGGTGTAGTGGAACTCACCTTAGCACTCTACCAAACACTCGACCTCGATCGCGACAAAGTTACCTGGGATGTCGGCCACCAAGCTTATCCACACAAGTTGATCACCGGTCGCTACAACAATTTTCACACCCTGCGCCAAAAAGACGGCGTTGCAGGCTATCTCAAGCGCTGCGAGAGCAAATTTGACCACTTCGGCGCCGGTCACGCTTCCACGAGCATCTCCGCAGCCTTAGGGATGGCGATGGCGCGCGACCTCAAGGGCGAAAACTTTAAAACTGTAGCAGTCATTGGCGACGGTGCGCTGACAGGGGGTATGGCACTCGAAGCGATCAACCACGCAGGCCATATGCCGAAAACTAATGTGATGGTAGTGCTCAACGACAACGAGATGTCAATCTCGCCCAATGTCGGCGCAATTACCCGCTATTTGAACAAAATGCGACTCTCGCAGCCGGTGCAATTTCTCAAAGATAACCTAGAGGAACAATTCAAACAAATTCCCTTTGTTGGCGAAACTTTTACCCCAGAAATGGAACGCCTCAAAGAAGGCATGAAACGGTTAGCCGTATCGAAAGTTGGAGCCGTAATTGAAGAATTGGGCTTTACCTACATGGGCCCAGTTGACGGACACAATTTGGAAGAGTTAATTGCCACTTTCAAACAAGGTCATACTATCCAAGGCCCTGTGTTAGTTCACGTGGTGACGGTGAAGGGGAAAGGATATGCGATCGCCGAAAAAGACCAAGTAGGATATCACGCCCAAAATCCCTTTAACTTAGCCACGGGGAAAGGCATCCCTTCCACAAAACCCAAGCCTCCAGCTTACGCGAAAGTCTTTGCCCACGCCCTGGTCAAGCTAGCAGAAAATAATCCCAAAATAGTCGGCATTACCGCTGCCATGGCAACCGGAACTTGTCTGGACAAGCTTCAGGAAAAACTACCTAAACAGTACATCGATGTTGGGATTGCCGAACAGCACGCAGTGACTTTATCGGCAGGTTTAGCCTGCGAAGGAATGCGTCCGGTTGTCGCAATTTACTCGACATTTTTGCAGCGGGGATACGACCAAATAGTTCACGATGTCTGCATCCAAAACTTGCCAGTGTTCTTCTGTTTGGATCGCGCTGGGATTGTCGGCGCCGACGGCCCCACGCACCAGGGAATGTACGATATTTCCTTCTTGCGCTGTCTGCCAAATATGACAATTATGGCGCCAAAAGACGAGGCAGAATTGCAGCGGATGGTAGTCACTGGCATCAACCACACGACAGGCCCGATCGCGATGCGTTACCCGCGTGGTAACGGTTACGGCGTGCCTCTGATGGAAGAAGGTTGGGAAGAATTGCCGATCGGCAAAGCGGAAATCCTTCGCAACGGCGATGACGTGCTAATCTTAGGTTACGGTTCAATGGTGTATCCGGCAATGCAAACCGCCGAGATGTTGAGCGAACATGGCATTGAAGCAACTGTGATTAATGCGCGTTTTGTCAAGCCTTTAGACACCGAATTAATCTTACCTTTGGCACAGCGAATCGGCAAAGTTGTCACGATGGAAGAAGGCTGTTTAATGGGTGGCTTTGGTTCAGCAGTAGCCGAAGCTTTGATGGATAACAATATCCTGGTTCCATTAATGCGCTTGGGTGTACCTGATACATTGGTGGATCATGCTACGCCTGAGCAATCCTTTGCAACTTTGGGATTGAATCCGTCGCAAATGTGCGATCGCATTTTAGCAACATTTAGCCGCCAAAAGTCACCAGTTAGCGTCTAATTAGCTAGAATTGTAGGGTGGGCAATGCCCACCTTACTTCAGCTTTACTGCACAAAAAGAGAATCAACAATGACTTATCTCAACCCAACTCGCACAGTACCCCGGAAAAGATTGCACGCAAAACGCATACTTTCTCCAGAAGAAATAGCCCAATGGTACGCCGAAAGAGCAGCATTTCGCCAGCGGTGTCAACCCATATTCGATCGCCTCAAACCAGAATTGATTAAAACCCACTACAACTGGTACATGGCGGTTGAACCCGACAGCGGAGAACATTTTATCGAACAAGATTCGTTAGCTGCTGGAAAAATGTGTCGTCAGAAACATCCCAATGCTATCCCCCACGTATTTCGGATTAATGAAACCGGAGTTTGTGGCACGATATGATGGAAGGAATATTTGGCGATAATGACGAGCTATTTTTTGAAATTTCATTGATTGCCGATAACGGCTTAGAATTACCTGTTGATGCTCTGCTAGATACAGGTTTTTCTGGCTGTTTAGCAATGGATATTCAGGATTTAGAAGGGCTTAATTGGACTTATGTAGACAAAGAAACAATGCAAACAGCTAAGGGAGAATTTGATTTCGATATTTATGCAGGAAAAGTGCGTCTTGAGGGTCAAGAATTTGACATTCCTGTTCATGTGGGTGCAGGAGTACCGGAAATTTTAATCGGCCGCCAGTGGCTGAAAAATCGGCGGTTGGTAGTTGATATTTCGGCGGATGTTTTGACATTAGAAGCGAATTAAAAGTAAGATGAATTTAAAAAATTTTGATATAGTAATAGTAGGAGCCGGCCCAGCAGGAGGCCACTGTGCAAGAATTCTAGCCAAATCCGGCCGCAATGTCTTGCTTGCAGAACAAAACGACAATTTTAATAAAAATGACTTTTCCAGCGCCGCCACACCTCTAGAAACCCTCTCACAATTCGATTTACCCGAATCAGTTATCGGCAGTTATTGGCACAAACTGACTATTGAAACTAGCAAAGTTAGTCAAACTTGGGAATCTCCCGAAAGTTTGGGAGTTGTACTCAACTTTGCAAAATTTAGAGCATTTTTAGCCGACGAAGTTGAGCGATTTGGCGGTGAAGTTTGGCTGGGTTGTCGCTACACCGGACATTCGCAAGCCAACGGCGAAACTACAGTAGAATTTAAACAGTTATCTGACGGGCAACTTATCAAAGTTAGCACGAAAGTCTTGGTTGATGCTACTGGCTTTGCTAGGGCGGTTATGTATGAGAAGGAAAATGATAAACCAGATTTCTTGTCGGGAACCGGCATCGAATATTTAATTGAAGTTGAACCGGAAGTTTACAATAAATATGCCAATGATTTAATCTTCTTTTTGGGCGATAAGTGGATGCCGAAGGGTTATTCGTGGATATTTCCCATGGAACAAAACAGGCTGAAAGTTGGTGCGGGACGCATTTTTTTAGATGCTAAAACGCTCAAAGATTTGTCACCGCTTAAACAGTATATTGATTTGCTGATTGATGAATATTTGAAGTCTAAAAGTTATAAAATTATTGACAAACACGGTTCGACGCTGAAATACAGTCGCGGTTTGCAGGATATTTATTGGAAGGATAACATAATTGCGATCGGCGATACTGTCTCGACAGTAAATTTTCTGGGCGGTGAGGGTATCAGACACGGAATGGATGGTGCCGAAATCGCTGGGAAATACATTGAAAAATATTTGGATGGGAAAATGTCAGATTTTCGGGATTATGAGACGGAAATGCACCGCAAGTTTGATCGGAAATGGAATATTTCGGAAAGGTTGGCGGTGAGAAAGTATATTGATGATGTGAATGATGAATTGACAGATAAAATGATTTCTTATTTGAAGTATATGAAAACTAAAGATGTGATGGATATTTTATTTGATTATAAGTTTGAGAAGATTTCCAGAGGATTTGGCGGTTATTTGCGACGTAAATTTCAGGGATTGATGCAGCAATTTCACTTGTAGGGTGCGTCAGTTGAAAGATTTTTGATTGAGTTGAAAATATCTGGCTGACGCACCTTGTTGCAGCAATTTCCCTTGTAGGGTGCGTCAGTTGAAAGATTTTTGATTGAGTTGAAAATATCTGGCTGACACACCTTGTTGCAGCAATTTCACTTGTAGGGTACGTCAGTTGAAAGATTTTTGTTGAGTTGAAAATATCTGGCTGACGCACCTTGTTGCAGCAATTTCACTTGTAGGGTGCGTCAGTTGAAATGTTTTTGATTGTCTTAAAAATCTCTGGCTGACGCACCCTACAAATATACACATCTACGAACCAATTCCCAGAAATTTTCTGCTGTTACTTGAAGGCGGGGTAGCGACATTAAAGAATCGTGAAAATTGCTCGTACTCCATCTATATGATACACCGAAACTATACCCACTTGCTCCGATTAAATGCGCTACAATTTCATCGACATTCCCGTAGGGATAGGCAAAAACTCTCACAGATTTCCCTAATCCCCGTTCCAAAGTTGCGCGGGATTTCGCCGCTTCGCGCACAATTTCGGTGGGGGACAATGAAGTCAGAGGCTGATAGGTGGCAGACATGGAACCAAATTCAATCCCTGCATCCCGCAATTGTCTAATTTCCGGCCATTCCATTAACTGTACTTGTTCAAATTCGGCTTTTTCCCAACTATTTGTCTTTCCTATTGACTCGGCTACTAGAAAAACAGTGGCTGTAAAGTCAAAGCGTTTTAGCAAAGGGAAAGCGTAGGTTAAAAAGTCGAGATAGCCACCGTCAAAAGTTATTAATACAGCTTTACCTGGTAAAGGAGTTTTAGTTAGTTTTGCATTTTGCCAATCTTCCCAAGTTGCACTGTAATAACCATTTTCTTTCAGATACTGCAACTGTTGTTCAAAAACCTGCGGAGTAATTGCATTTAAACCATCGGGAGAAATGCGACGGTAGGCGAGAATCGAGAGTTTTTCTGTGATGCTATCATTGTCAAATATTTGAGTTTTCACTGAGTGAGAAACTTCTCGGTAAGGCGATTTTTGCCAAATGATTTCTGGTGCGTAAAATACTTGCTTTGGTAACTCGTTTTCTCTGGGAATTTGGATTATCACTTCCCCTGCGATTGCTGCTGATTTCGTTAATTCCCGCAGCGCCTGGGCTGGGAGTGCGGCGCGGCGGCTGATACTGGTTCCTGTTGCACCACATCGCCTACCGAACATCACCGCATCTTGGGGGTAAATGCCCCTAGAACCCTTTGCATTCAACCAGTCGGGCAGATTCGACCTTTGTTGTGCAGTAGAGGTTAAGCGCGATCGCAACGATTGCTTATTATCTAGCGGTTTTCCCAACAAAGCTTCTCGCACGGTGGCGACGCACAACTCAAAACCGATATTTCGAGTAATTGTCGATCGCACTTTTTGAGCAGAAACAAAGTTATTTTCCACGGTAACGGTTACAATAGCGATCGCCACACCGCCTACTGTCACCAGCACGTCAATTTCAGCAAGCTCAACTTTTATATTAGTCAATTCTTCGCTAACTTCCACAGCAATCAAGTCTCCATCGAGAGTGATTGTGACTGCTTCATCGACGGTTTCGGGATTGTAAAAATTAGCCTCAACCCAATTAGGACGATTCCAGATTTCTTGTAAAAATAGCGTCCATTCCAGTTGGGGAGTTTCTGGATTGTCTTGAAAGAAGCGTGAAAGTATTGGCCAAGCAAACTGGGCTGCGATCGCATCTGCCAACACCGTACCCGTCACAATCCCGTCACAGACTGGCAATTCAATAAGGGACTTGCGTAGAAATAAGAGCCCAGCCATGCTATTGTATTGTCGAAGGAGCAGCCAAAGGATTGGTATAGTATTAAGCTCCAAATCCCTAACTTCGAGTTCAACACCTGCTAACTTGATTGTACAGCAAACGCGATTGAATATTTGTGGAACCTTAATATCCGAAATTAATTCGCTCAGCTCCACCGTAACCTTGTAGGCAATTCTCGAATTTACCCACTCGATATGAGTTAGAATATTTTTAATTTCACTATCTTTAAAAACTCGATGATATTTGTGAACCTTAGTGCTTTGAATATCCCTGGCAATTCCTTGATGCCAAGGTAAATTCAAACTCAGCTTAGCTGCTTTTTCCTTATAATTAATCAGCATTCCAGCATCATACTCAATTCCAATAAAATTACAAATATCCTCTAGGACTAACTTTTTGTTTTCTACAAGATCTTCATATCTAACCAAGATATGATTAGATTTATCAAGATAGTTATGGCTAGTTAATACTGCATATTTCCATCCCTCGATACAGCGATCTAAATCCCAACCACCGCCCCACAATTCGTTAAAATCCCGAGTAGCCTCATACATAGAAGCTATGCAATCCATGCTGTTTCGCATAATATGTATGAATTTAGAATCCGGCAAAAAGCGCTCTATATCCTCAATAAAATATATGTGTTCCGGCGTTTTTTCCAACCAAATGCTTTTGTTCTGTTCCGCAGCCAAACCATCCAAAACTCCGACAAACCAACTAACTTTAGCTTCCACACTTTGATTGTCATCAAAACCTTGCAAAAGTTCAGGGCGATTAATCTCATCATTAAAAAAAGCTTCCATCCTGCTTGGCAACTTTGCCGCAAACTTCTCGTACAATAAATAGTGAAAAAACTTAGATTCAGGAAAAGAAATAACTTCAGGATGAGCCGCTAATAAACTCTGAAGAATTGTAGTACCGCTTCTTGGAGCTCCTACTAAAAATATTCGTTGCATTGTTGATTTTATATTAATAAACTGGCGATCTAATTTTTTTCGTGGAGTGGGGGCGGGTTTATCTAGATTGTTGGTAAAAATTAAATATGGTTGGTTAACCCGCCCCTACAGGAATTATGTTTTACCGTATTAATCCGCGTTAATCCGCGTTCATCTGCGGTTTCACAAACATCCTAACTCCAACTAAAATCTTCCTTCAACAAATCAGAAAGCTCCTGATTGTAAGGCTTAAAATAATTGGTTAATTCTTGTTCTATTTCCGGAGGCATATTACTGTAATCTTCGGCACTATTACCCTGATATTCTTTGACAGCACTCGCCTTAACATCCAAGAATTCTAACACCTCTGAAAACACATCTCCCGGATTTTTTTGAAAATCTTCGCTTTTGATAATTAGCAACTGTTCCCTGGGAAAATAATCGAGCCAATTCTTGATTTGTTCGACATAAATTCCTCTCGACAAGTAGGAATAATGCTGGTGGTTGAAACTGTAATAGCCTTCATCGGCTTTGAATTTTTCGATCTCACCTTTGAGTCTGTCTGGTTCAGATGCGATCGCCTTTTCAAAATCCAGCTTTTCACAGCCGATCGCCACTTCTAAATGATAGTGCATCCACGCTCTTTGTACCGGGTTGCGGAGCATCACAATCAGCTTAACATCCGGGAAACACTTGTAAACCCGCTCGGCCACCAACGGATGGTAAATATAGTAAGGAGTCATCTCCCACAGCAGCACTTTGTCACCCGCAACACTCCGCGTCAACTGCTTGCTGTACCACTCAACACCGCGCTCGAAATTCAATTCAAAAAAGTGTACTTGCTTAGCACCTTCTTTGATATTTTGCAAGTGATTTTCTAGATAGCCGTATAAAGCCTCGGTGCTGCACTTTTGAGCGCCCAGAATTAAAAAGTCAGGTGACTGCTTATTTTTCAACTGAGTGGAAATCTTGGCGTAGCTGGGATTATTTTTGTTCAAAGCGTGAACTTTGTCAGTTGTTTCTGGCAAATCCAGCACCTCCATTTTGCCGTCAAACTCCCAGCGGTAGGGCGGACAAAGGATCGTTTTTTGGTGTACAGTCGATCGCACGTACAGCGGATAAACGTGCCAGTGATAATCGTAAGCGTAGGCCCAACTCTTCTCGTAAACCCCAGGATTCACGTAATACTGCCCGTTTCCTAAATCCAGCCTGTCTACGTGCAGCCGGATTTTGCCTTTACCTTTCGCCAGCGGTATCAACCGGCCCATTTGATTAGTATTAGTCTCAAAACAACTTTGACCGTCTTCCCGACTGATTGTCACCCCAAAAATTGCAGCATCAATCGATTTGGGAACCGTGTAATGAATTTCAATAGTAATCGTATCGCCGCTGTCTATTTCCTCATCCGGCAACACTTTGACATCCGTAATTTCTACTTCCAAAGAACCGAAACGGTTTTCATTAACACGCAATTCCGAGCCTGTACTTGTGACTTCAGGAGGACGCATGGGAGTGCGCTTTTCTGTTTCCGATCGCATTTCCGATAAATACTGACCGGCTACAACTTCCGGCTCTCCGTAAGCCTGGATTTTACCATCCCGCAGCCACAAAGCTCGATCGCACAATTTCTGAATTTGTCCAGCATTGTGAGAAATTAAAACAATCGCACAACCTTTAGTTTTAAACTCGGCTATCTTGTTCAAACATTTAGTTTGAAAAGCCACATCACCAACCGACAAATGTTCATCAATTAAAAGCACTTCCGGATCGGTGTGTACCGCTACCGAAAAAGCCAGCCGCATTTGCATCCCCGTACTGTAAGTTCGTAGGGGGCTGTCAATAAACTGTTCTAATTCCGCAAATTCAACAATATCAGAGAAGCGGCGCGTCGCTTCCCGGTGAGTTAAACCAGCTACTACCGCACCCACAAACACATTTTCTCGCCCTGTTAAATCCGAGTGAAAGCCTGCACCCAAATCCAACAAACCGCCAATTTTGCCATTGACTTTAATACTTCCTTCCTCAGCACGGCCGATACCTCCAATCAGTTGCAGTAGTGTCGATTTTCCTGCTCCATTTTTGCCAAGAATTCCCAGCATTTCCCCAGGAGAAACACTAAAACTCACATCTCGCAAGGCCCAAAAATGTGCTTGTGGCTTCATCCGCCACCACCCCCACAAAGCAGCCTCCATAATCGTAAAAGGTCGATCGGCACTGTAGCTGTTGAAACGCTTGCCTAAACCTTTAATCACAATTGCTTGACGCATTTACAATTCCTCCACAAATCGATCGCTTTGCCGTCTAAAAATTCCCAGTCCGATCGGCAAAAGAGCAGCTACTACTACACTCACAATTAATAATGCCATCCAATCAGGCTGCGTGCCTCTGAGGAGTACAGCTCGGTAAGCTTCAATCAACGGCACCATCGGATTCAACTGATAAAATATCAGATATTCTTTCGGGACGCTGTTGAGGTCGTAGAAAATTGGAGTCAGATAAAAAAGCATCTGCAACAGTACGCCTAGAGTGTGCTGAGTGTCCCGGAAAGTAACGTTCAAAGCAGCGAGGGGATAAGCCAAACCGACTGTCAAAAAAAACTGAATTACCAGCAGCACTGGCAAAAAAAACAGCACTGAATTCGGCTGCAAACCGTCAATTATCAGAAATATCATTAAGACTGGGAGCGCCAGTAAAAAGTGAATTAGCCCTGTTGCTGTTGTGACTACAGGCAAAATGGCGATCGGAAAATTTGGCTGTCTAATTAAAGCGCGGTTGCTGGTGATTAGTCCTGTTGCTTGAAATAAGGCACTTTGAGTCCAAGTCCAAATTAATAAACCACTGAAAGCAAACGAAGAATATTTTGGAATGTTGATTGGAATTACCGATCGAAACACAAAAGAAAAAACCGCCAACTGCAACAGTGGATTGATCAAAGTCCAAGCAATCCCCAGGGCCGATCGCTTGTAGAGTAGTTTCATGTCGCGATCGACCAACTCGCGCAGCAAATCAAAGAAATGAGCGACTTGGCGCCTGTAAACCAGTTGTCCTGCATTTCTCACTGGACACCCCCAGCCATTACCTGCGGTTCAACTTCCTGCGATTCCTCTTCAGCAAGGGCCACCAACTGCCGCGCTTGCAACTGAGCTTCTCGGTAAGCAAAAGGACTTTGCAAAGCCCCCAGCAATTCGCTGACTACGAATTTGCGGGGAAGTTTGCCAGGATTCCGCAAGCGGCGCAGCAGCCACCAACCCAACCACTCAAACACGACAAAGTGCACAAGTTGGGCGCGCCCTACGGTACGGTTGCGATCGCAAGTCAGCAAATAAGCCCCAAAACTGCGCCCGTTATCCTGTAACTGTCGGCTCAAAGCTTTGTCGCTGCGCCGGTGCAAGTGCCACACCAAAGTGCTCGGATCGTAAAAAGTCGTATATCCCTTCGCCAAAATCCGGTGAAACATCTCGACATCGCCAGCGCCGCGTGTCGCCGTCCCCACATCAAGAGCCACGTCAAAGTTGCCCACAGCCTCAAAAATTTGGCGGCGGAAAGCCATATTTGCTCCAACGCCGTAATTGCAAGCCCACAGCAAATCTTTCACCGAAAGTTTGTTACCTTCAACTTTGAATTTGTGTAAATATTGCAGCATTCCGCCGTAAACCAGCTCAAATTGCTGTTGGGGCATGGTTTCCAGTTCCGCAGCCGAGACTAAACCGCTGACGGCCATGACTTCGGGATCGGCAAAGCCAGCAGCAATTGACCGCAGCCAACCTCGATCGGGTCGCGCGTCGTCGTCGGTAAAAGCAATAATTTCGTGGCGGGCTTCCGCGATGCCGCGATTTCGTGCCCAGTCCAATCCTGGCCGTTCCTCTTTGACGTAGCGTACAGGTAATCCCGCGACGTATTCGGCAGTTCTGTTGTTGGAGGGAGCGTTGTCTACAACGATAATTTCGCGATTGGGGTAGTCGAGGGCCAGCAGCGATTCCAGAGCGCCTTTGAGTAAGTCAGTGCGATCGCGCGTACAGATGACAACGCTAATTGGTGGCAATTCTCGATCGAACTCTGCGATCGGGGCTAACTGCTCTGCCAAACTCAATTGAATCAACGTCTTGCCCATCTGCTCGACAATTGTTTGTCGCACTCGATCTGCCGAGATTGTCTGTTCCCAGGGATTGTTATTAACATAGCCCCAGCCGATCGGGCGTCCTCGGTAGCGAACCAAGATGCGGACGCCTTCATATTTTTCTAGTCCCCTAATCGGATTTATCTGTTCAGTAAACTCGATCTCAAGCATTTTTATTGCCATAATTTCCTCCTAACTAAATATCCGACTTGGAATCTGGCACTTTTAGATTTTAGATTTTAGATTTTAGATTGATGGCAATTGTAATCTCAAATCGGCAATCCAAAATCGGATGGAGCATTAGGTATTTAGTATTTGTGATTGGCGATTAGGAAAATTACTAGCCATTAACATGAAGCACTAGCTATTAATTTCACTATTCCCATTACCTATTACCCCTTACAACTTACCAATTAGCAATTATTTAATTGCCAAAACACGATCTTCAAAAGCAAGTAAAGGTTGTGTTGCGATCGACTCAGAACTGTGTGGCATACCGTTAACCGCCATCGCTCTCGCCAGCGGTTCGGCTAAGTGCAGCGCCAGAATCGTTCGCAGGTGAACTCCCCGTAAAGGTTCGGCGCCAACTTCGGGAGGGATATGACCGATTGTCAGTTGGCCGTAGTAAAGGTAAATACCGGCGGGTCTTTCGGCATCAATCCTTTGTTCTGCTGCTTCCAAACCTTGCTGCAAATCGATTTCTATTTCGTTTTCTGCCAAATCCGCGCGGGCCGGGCCTTCTTGCAGAAAACTAGAAATGCCCGATCGAGTTTTCAATTCGTCTACCACACCACGGAAGTACCAGTAACCGCGCAATTTAGTGTTCAGCCACCGCCAAGTACCGCGCATCCGGACAGCTTCTAGTAAATCTAGCGATCGTCTCAGTCCCAACACCAGCAAATCTAGCGCGGCCGGCCAGTAAAAAACCAGGGCGACCAAAATCCGATCGACCAGAGAGTAAGGAGTTTCGTAATCCCCTACGTGCAGAGTAGGTCTGAGTTCTGGGTGCCTCTGACCCAGCAAGACATCGGAGCGGCCTTCCGCACGCGCGCGCCGAAAAGAGCGATCGAGGTTGTTAGTTTCGTGTTCGTAGTGATACCCGACTGCATCCGCTGCCACAGCAAAAGGTATATTTGCTTTGAGCAAGCGTAAGCCGAACTCGTAATCTTCATGGGCAGTGCCTTGGCCGAAGCCTGAATCGAAGCCTCCGGTGCTAGCAAACAGTTCTGCATCCAGAGAAAGGTTGCCGGTGAGCAAGTCTTGATAAGTGTGACGGTGAGCAGGCTGGCTCATCTCATAAAATTTTTCTTCCCACCAAGCCCGCACTGTTACGTCAAAGAATCTAGTCCCTCCCTGCAATTTAGGAGGATAAGGGCCGATTACCGCGCAGCCCGGACGCTGTTGGTGAATGCGTACATGACTTTCGACTAAAGGCGGAGTTGGTTCGATATCGTCGTCTATAAATATCAGCAGTTTTCCGGTAGCGGAGGCTGCTCCGGTATTCCGGGCGATCGAAGCAGCCCGACACTTTGCTTCAATAACCTGTATTTTAAACGGAGCTTGGTAGTCTTTGAGCATTGCCAAAGTATCGTCAATGCAGCTATCTGCAACTACCGTCACTTCGATGAGGTCGATCGGATAAGTCTGCGAGTGCAGGGCATCGAGAGCGCGCCGCAGCGAATAACTGCGGTTGTGACTGGGAATAATTACGCTAACAGTGAGATTTTCCCTGTTCATAATTGGTAATTGGTAATAGGAATTGGAAGATGGAAGATGGAAGATGGAAGATGGAAGATGGAAGATGGAAGATGGAAGATGGAAGATGGAAGAATCTCAGCTAATAACGTTCGCGAGCGGGGACGCTCGCGCTAATAACGTTCGCGAGCGGGGACAGCACTATGACTAATGACTAATGACTAATGACTAATGACTAATGACTAATGACCAATGACTAATGACTAATGACTACTGACTACTAACTACTAACTACTGACTTCCCTTTAATTTCTTGCAACCGTTTGCGAGAAGCAAAATAAGCCATCGGGCCGCCGATGCAGCCGCGAAGTTGAGCTAAGAGCAAGTCTTTTGGGATAGAGTCCGGTTTGTTTCGCAAAGAAGCAATCAACTCAGGCAGTTGTTTGTAGCGCAGCCATCCCCAGGCTAACAGCGGTATGCTAAACTCCCGATTTTTCACCAAAGTGCGCGTCCAGAAAGCGTAGACTCCAATTCCGTAGCAGTACATCGTTTTGCGCAAATCTTCCCAATCGCGCCGGTGACGATGCCAGCTTAGAGCCCTCGGTTCGTAGATAATGCGATAGCCCGCAGTCAGGATGCGGACATAAAGTTCGTGATCTTCCCCGCATTTTGCAGGCGTCCCCACACCCAAAGCTTCGTCAAATAGACCTACGCAGTCGATCGCGCTCTTCCGCAAAGCCATACTCGCCGAAACGCCTATAGGAGCTACAATCAGCGGGTTGCAGTACGCCCCGTCGAAGATGACTCGCTGAAATCCACGTCCGTGGGGGCTGTAACGCTCGAACCATTCTTGAGCTTCAGTTTCGAGTTCCAAAGGCATTACCAACCCGGTGACACACATAACTCGCGGATCGCCGAAATTGTGCAAGAGCGATCGCAACCAGTTCGGATCTGGTACTGCATCGTCATCTGTCAGGGCGATAACTTCCCCCTTAGCTTCCAGCACAGCGCGGTTGCGGGCAGTGCTAGACCCCGCCACGTCTTCCCGCACGTAGCGGACTTTTGGGTAATTTTCGACCAGTTCCCTCGTAGCCTCCGTGGCGGGACAATTGTCAATTACTAAGTATTCCTGACCGTCGTCGGGCAGCCGCATCAACGCGTCGAGACAGCGCTGCAAATCTTCCGGGCGATCGCGCGTGCAAACCGCTACAGTGGCTGTGGGCATTGCCTGTACTGGCCCGCGTTCGTCCCATTCCAGGGTCTCGTAGAGCCAATTTTTCCACAGGTTATCGCCCACAGCATTCATCAGTGTTTCCCGCAATTGGGAGCCGTCTATGCGACCTCCGACTGCGGGTAAAGTCGCTTGACCGATCGGTTTTCCGTGCAGTCTAATTAAAACCAAGGCTTTGCTGTAACGCTCCTCAACCGCTATTTCTGGCGGTAGTTGGGAGATTTCCAGGTCGAGAATAGCTGTTGCCATTTTAGATTTTAGATTTTAGATTTTAGATTGCAGAATTGTGAATTTTAGATTGCTGAACAAGGTTCAAAAAAAACATCTATTCTCCGTATTTTACCGGATGTCTTTTAGCCAAAATTGTTGTACGAGATAGCAATTTATCAATGTCATACTTGTCGCTCACCGATCGCGAATCAAACATAAAGCCTCATTTTGGTGATTGCTGTTATTTATTTTTACTTTCTATCGTCGGCTGATGTCAAGTTTTTTTTCTACACAATTTTTACCGCCGAAGGCGATCGCACGTCCGGGCTGATGTCAATTGCAGGTGTTAATCGCCCATGCTGTCGAGGTGACTATAGAATATTTAGTCAAAATTTGGGCAAATTGAGGGCTAACATTGAAAGGACTAAAGTCCTTACTACGAACCAGTTTGTAGTAAGGACTTCAGTCCTTCTTTTTCTCTAAAGGTTTGTAGTAAGGACTTCAGTCCTTCTTTTTCCCTAAAGGTTTGTAGTAAGGACTTCAGTCCTTCTTTTTCCCTAAAGGTTTGATAGTTCGGACTTCAGTCCTTCTGCTTCTATACTCGCGTTTGACTGTGCAGAATTTCTGCTAACAGCATCTCTTGGCTTTTCGCAGGTTCTTTGCAAGTCAAACACTCACAAACTAACCCGATAACACCTTCAGGTAAATCAGCCTCAATCTGACAGACAGCAGTCGGATAATACCGCGAAATCAATCCAGAAATCTGGTCGGGCGACGTGCGAATTAGGGTAGAATGCTGGTACCAATCTAAAGCCGAAAGTAGACTCGGACAAGCTTGGGGACTATCTCGGACAATACTGCTGAAAGCTTGCAAAGCTTGTTGGGCGCGATCGAGATATTCTAAATTTTGACCCAGCAGCGCCAAGCGAACCAAAGAGGCGATCGCAATTCCATTGGCCGCCGGAGTAGCATTGTCAGTATAACTGCGTTCCCGCACCAACAAATCCCCGCTAGCATCCTTAGCAGTATTGTAATACCCGCCCAATTCCAAGCTCCACAAAAACTCATCAAACTCATCTTGCACCCGCACAGCTTTCTCCAACCAAAACTGAGAATTCGGCAATTGCTGTACAGATTCCCCGTTTCCTAACATCAAACTCGCTTGATGCAAATCCAACAAAGCTTTCACAAACAAAGCATAATCTTCCGACTGCGCCGCCACCGCCGATTGTCCGTCATAATTGAGTCGCTGAAACCGCCCGTCAATCCACTGATTGTCTAAAATAAAATTAGCAGCTTTCACAGCCAATTCCAAATACTCAAAATTCCCAAAAACAGCCGCCGCCCGCGCCAAACCCGAAATCATTAAGCTATTCCAAGCCGCAATCATTTTCGTGTCAGTAACTGCTGGAATTCTCCCCGGCCAACTGTCGTTTTTTGCTTCCTGATTGTTCCGCGCTGGCGGAAAGGTTTTTACAGTATCTGGATGGCCGCCGTAGCGCAGAGCAAAAAGTTTAGCTAAAGCCGTTTCTACCGTGGTACTGAATTTTCCCGGATGTCGGCGCTGCAATACATTTTTGCCTTCAAAATTGCCGCTGCGACTAATATCAAACGCTTCTTGAACTTCAGCAAATTCCTCGACAGTTAACAGCGTTTGTAGTTCGGTGTAAGTCCAAACATAAAACGCTCCTTCTTCCGGCTCAGACCCCCCCGTTGTCCCCCCTTGGTAAGGGGGGGTTGGGGGGGTAAAACTGTCAGCATCCTGTGCAGCATAAAAATAGCCAGTCGGCGCAGTCATTTCTCGCTTCAACCATTCTACTGTCCGCGCGATCGCACTTTCAAAAGCTGGCTCTTCAATTCCCGCGCTCCACAAATTCGCTAAATACTCAACAATTTGACCGTTATCGTAGAGCATTTTTTCAAAGTGCGGCACAGTCCAAGTTGCGTCAACCGTGTAGCGGTGAAATCCCCCCGCTACGTGGTCGTAAATGCCGCCCAAGGCTAAGTCTAAGCCGCGCTGAGTGCAGACTTGTTTGCTGTCATATTTTGCATCAAAATTAAAGCGCGTTCCCCGCAGTGCTAAATCAGCATAGGGCATCATTGGAAAACTCGGCCCGGGGTTACTCCGGGCAATAATTCCGGTATTGAGTTCTAAGCCTTTTTGGAAGACTTCGCGATTTAATTCTGCGGTTGTTACTGACAGCAGCGCCGACTGGTGGAGGTTGTCTAAAATTTCTCCTTTGAAGGCTTGCAATTTGCGCTTTTCTGTATCGTAAAAGCGGCGAATAGATTGCAACACTTCTAAAAATCCGGGGCGTCCGTAGCGCGGAGTTACGGGGAAATAAGTGCCACCGTAGAAGGGAACTCGCTCGTCGGGAGTGAGAAAAACGTTGAGAGGCCAACCGCCTTGGCCCGTCATCATTTGCAAGGCTTGCATATATATGCTGTCGATGTCCGGGCGTTCTTCGCGATCGACTTTTATCGGTACAAACTGCGAATTCATGTATTCGGCGATCGCGCGATCGGAAAATGCTTCTCCTTCCATCACTGTACACCAGTGGCAACTAGAGTAGCCAATTGACAAAAAAATCGGTTTATTTTGGCCCAGGGCCGTTTCTAAGGCTTCGTCGCACCAGGGCCACCAGTCGATCGGGTTTTCGGCGTGTTTCCGCAGGTAAAGGCTTTGGGATTGAGCAAGACGGTTGACCATAATCAAAGATAATTTAACTTGTGCTGAGTAAGTTTGTCAGTTATTTAGCAGTTTAGCGTGAGATGTTTTAGTTAAGTTTTGGCGACAATCATGTTTTAATATTATTACTGATTATCTCGATATAAAATGAGTTTATCATCTCGTCGAAATTTCAATCAACGGCTCGGACATTTTTTGTTGAGTGTTGTAGTTCCTCCTGTCATTCTCAAACAGTGCCAATCCGAACCATCTGAAAAAGCAGAACCATCTAACAAGCCTCTATTAAAAAGCAATAGTGACTCCAAAAAACAGGCAAAAAAATTAGTTCAAGAAGTAGAATTATTCGTACCGACTTTTTTGGGAAATGACCAGCGCAGGTTTTACGGTAGAGGTGTCCCCAAAGGCTTGAAGTTAATCAAGAAATTTGAGCTAGGAAGCGGCCGGACTTTTTTGGGAAGGCAATCTCAAGTTTGGAGTGGTGCCGGTTGGACTGGACAGCCAACAATTATCAGAGATCGGGATAAAACTTATTTAATTATAGGTGCTTTTGACCACTATTTGCACAAAATAGACATGGCGACAAATAAAGAAGTTTGGCGCTATGAATTTGATGATATAATTAAAGGAAGTTCAACAATTTATATCGACAAAACAGCCAACGCCGAAAACAGAATTGTGATTTTGCAAGGCAGCCGCAGTGGCGGTGGTGGCAAAAATCTTGTCCCGAGTTTTAGGGCAATATCTTTTAGAACCGGTAAGGAACTGTGGAAGTTGGACATCCGGAGAACGCCCAGCTACAGTCAGGATAACGATAGCAGTGCTTTGTATCTGGGCGATGGCCTGTTGTTCAATGCGGGGGAAAATGCGATCGGCTATTTTCTCAATAGTTCTGCCAGCAAAGCTAAAGTTAAACAAGGAATTAAGCAACCGCAGATCTTGTCGGAAGTACAGCTTTATGCGCCAGGAGATATCAGCAAGCACGGCGGTAACTTGGTAGCAGAATCATCACCTTCTCGGCTCAAAGATAGACTGTTTATAGCTGCGGGTTCTGGACATATTTATGGGATAAGTATTAAAACAAAAAAGATAGTATGGGATTTCTATACTGGTTCAGATATTGATGGAAGTGGTGTAATATCTAAATCGGGTAAACTGTTTTGTGCGATTGAAAAACAATACATTGCAGGTAACGGCGGAGTCCTCAAACTAAATCCGAACAAAGAACCGAATGCCAGCGTCGAATGGTTTTTACCTACCGGAAATCGCCGACTTTCAGGCTGGGAAGGCGGGATAATCGGTTCGGTGGCGTTGAATGATGAGTACAATCCTGGGGGATTTCCAGCGCTATTTGCCACAAATGCGATCGATGGCAATTTGTACATCGGTTCCCAAGATACGATTACAGGTAAAAAGAATTCTGTACCTTGGCGAAATCAGTCTTACGATACTCCGGTAATCGTGTTTAAAAAGGAGATTGGTTCTTCGATTTCGACTCCGATTTTTACGGATGGCAATAAACTGATTAGTGCGGGATATAATGGTGTTTATTTGTTTGAGTTGAAGTGGGAACGAGCGAAGTCGGGGGATAAGAATGCTTTGAAAAATGCTAAGGGCGAGTTTTACCGTTTGAAGGTAAAAGAATCGGGTAGATTTAAGCCGGGTTTATCGTTTGAGGCGACACCTGTTGTTTGGGATGGGCTTGTGAGGATTTGCGCCCGGGATGGCTGGATGTATACTTTGGGTTAGAATTGATATTTTCCACAATACAGCAGCAACAGGCAAGATGCCTGTTCCACAATACAGCAGCAACAGGCAAGATGCCTGTTCCACAATACAGCAGCAACAGGCAAGATGCTCCACAATACAGCAGCAACAGGCAAGATGCCTGTTCCACAACTAATCAATTATCTTGTGGAATGGGCATCTTGCCCGTTCGATCGACTTTCGGCAGTTTCCGGGTGTTGAAATCCGCCAATGTCACCACCTACCGTTTAACAGCGCTTGTCTCTATCATGGAAAGGATATCAGGAATTATAGGAAACTTATTATATGGCGACCAATGACAGTCAAATAAATCAAATTTACGGTGCTGAGGATGCCCAAGGTATTTTACAGCTTGCGATCGCACGGCGACAAGATGACGGCGAACTTTCCCGAGTGCAGCTTTTCGAGATTGGGGCGGAATTAGGCATTTCCGAACAGGATATCGTGGCGGCGGAACAGCAATGGTTAGCCACTAGAGGTGAATTTCAGGAAAAGCTGGTTTTTAACTCTTACCGTCGCGGCAAATTGCGAAAAAACTTGACAAAATACGGCATTGTCAATACTTTTTTAGTTTTGTTTAATCTAGCAGGATCGCATGAGCTTTCTTGGTCACTCTTCATTTTACTAACCTGGGGATTGGGATTGTCGCTGAATGCTTGGAATGTTTATCAAACTGAAGGGGAAGATTACGAACAAGCTTTTGGGCGGTGGCGTTTGAAGAAACAGGTGGGAGAGTCTATCGGCACTGCGACGGATAAGTTTATGAAGTGGTTGCAGTCTTGATATTCAGTCACTCTTTTGTCAATGACATATTTATCAGCTAAAGTCTGCGATTGATTCACAAACTTCGCAATTACAGAGGAAACTAATCAATTTTAACATCAGGCTTCATCGCCCTGACTTCTGCTTTTAGATGAGGATTTAACCTCCAGGCAGGCTATTGCGAAGTGGCAACAATTAATTGCAAATGTAATTAAGTTCGATCGCGCAATCCCAACCTCAACCAAAAAATGCTATAATACCAACTTTAACTGCTAAACATATCCGCGAGCCGAAAACACAAGAAAATCTTATGGTGATTATTACCTCACAAGAAATTGCCCAATTTCGATCGCAATTAGCGGAATATCCCGCAGCCCTCAAAGCCCTAGACGAAATCGAAGATTGTGAAGGCAACATCGAAGATGCAGCTATTTCTCTAGCAATTCAAGCTGGACAAGAACCGAATATCTCTGAAAACTGGTTGGATGGATTGGCAAAAAGATGCCGCGTTGCTATTTGCAAATCTGAGGTAAAAGAAGAGTTGATAAACGGACAATTGAATGCTGCTTTTAGAGATTTAGTTGCTGCCAAAACTTGCCCGCAGATTTTGGTAACATCGGTGATTATTTATGTATTTAAAACTGGGGTAAATGATTTTTGCGAGCCTCTTGAATATCAGTTGTAAAGGTATCGATGGAGTTAAGATTCCCCGATTTCCCAAAACATGATACAACGAGGGGATTGCGTAGAGATAGCTACGCTGCGCGTACTTTTATCTATCACTGTGCGCGGCTGTAGCTAGCGGGTACGACATCCGGTGACAAACCCAAAGATTTCCCCAGCAAGCGAGCAAGTTGCACTAAAAAATTAGCAGTATCTTCGTCACCTTCCCGGGCCATTGAAGCTGATATCTGGATTAGCATCTGCACAAATCCCGCATCTATTAAATCGGAACAGGAACTTAAAACCTCTGGTTCTTGACCGTTGGGACAGGTAAGCACTCGCTCGATCAAGTTCAAATAAGCCTCTTGACGTTCTGGATTCATTTTGGGGGGAAATGTACAGTAAATAATTTATTATTACGTTTAACTCGGTTCTGTCAATCAGGCGATCGCACAAGCGATCCCCGTCTTTCCTCTAGAAACTCCATTCAGTCAGGAATAGACAGAAGCTTAAAGAAAATCTTAAGTTTTTTGATGCTACTTTAGTGGAGATCTCGGCGCTGATGGCGCACCCTACAATTTAAGGGTAAGGTGCTGATGGCGCACCCTACAATTTAAGGGAATTAGGAATATCAAACATGAAAATAGGAATATTTTTAGGAAATCTAGGAAATCCCGCCATCTACTATCCGACACTAGGCAAAATTACTGGCGGAGTCGCGGCGAGCATTTTTCTGTGCCAATTGTTGCAATGGCAAACACAACAGTCTAACTCGGGCGAATGGGTGAAAACTAACAGCAGCGAAATTGAAAAAGCTACTGGTTTAAATCGCGAAGAACAGGAATTAGCGATACGGCTGCTGAAAGTGCGATCGCTCCTGAAAGCAAAATCCACAAATCCCAACACCGACACTCTCGAACTCTGGGCGGATATTGACGCCTTCGAGGAAAAATTTAATAACTTGTTGACACCTACTTCCGGCGATAGCATAACACAAACAAGCCGCGAAAACAACAATCTTCCTCTAGAAATATTTGCCGAAACTTACACCCCAGAGCGTGCGGTTAAAACTGACAAGTTTTTCGGGCAACCGCGGCAGCAAATAGCGGTTGCAGTCAATCCAAATTATCGATTTAGCGGGCCTTGGAATTCCCAAGAAGAACTGCATAACTTTCAGCGAGCTTTAGAAGAATATGCCAGACAGCATAACTTATGGTTTGGCAATCCTTCGGGATGGGCTTTTAAAATTATTGATAGCATGACAAAGGGCTTAACTTCGACTTTTTGGGACGAGTTTATCGCGGGAATTCCTTTAGGAGAAAGTCAGAAAGTTAAGCGGGAGTGGGAAATTGAGCCGGAAGTGCCTTATCCGGCGTTTGAGGAGGAGCGAATTCAGTATTACGTGCACAAGGGCGAACCGCTGGAAGCAGCGGTATCTAAAGCTCGTGCTGATTTGAGAAACCCGGTTTTGGGGAAGGATTTGTGGGAGGGTTTTTTGCGAAAGTGCGATCGCCTTGCGGATGATGCGCTCAAAGCCAAAAACCAAGGGGTAGAAACCGCATATTTACCGTCTTCCTTCAACGAAAGACCGCAAATTACCAAAGAAAGTGTGATGAATAAATTAGGGGCGATCGCGCCGCAATTTGCCCTTAATCCATCCACATCTGAACCAATTCCTGAACCGCCAAAAATCGAACAACAACAGCCACCAACTACAGACGAAATCCCGAGTATTTCGTTTTTGCAAAAAGCTTACCAAACTTCTCTCGGTCGAAGTATAGTTGAAAAACAAATTGCTGCTAATCCAGAATGGGGCTATGAAATTTTTGACGGTGAAATTGTAGAATCTATCCCTTTTTAATGAGGCTAAAATGAAACGAATTAGCGATATCAATCCGCTGGGAAGTGAGCGCCCAAATCCTTCTAATCCAGAAAGAGAAAAGCTGCGTCAGGAAAGATTGCAGCGCGAGAAAAATTCAGGTTTTCAGCAGTTAATAGAGCTTTGTATTTTGGGCGAATACGACATGGCTAAACAACTTGCAGCCAGAAATTCTAGCTGGGGTTATGAAATAGTTGATGGAGTTGTAGTGGAGCAGATAGATTAGGTTCGTAGTGAGGACTTTAGTCCTTTCAAGTTCGTAGTGAGGACTTTAGTCCTTTCAGCCTCGGTTTTAAGGACTGAAGTCCTTACTACAAACCTAGTTTTGTGCATATGTTATAATTACAATAGAGACTTAATTTGTTTGAAGATTATGACAGTTATTAATGCCAAAAACTTAACATTAGGAGAAGTCCACCGTCTTTTCGGCTTACAAAAGCACTACAACAGCTCATTTACCTCGCTGTTATCCCTTGAAGATATAACAGAACACGAACAGCAGGAACTTATACAAATCCGGGATGACTTCGATGACTACATCTCTACCGATCGCGTTTCTGAAGGATTGGTACAAGCTCTGACTACTTTTCCCTTAATGCGATTAGCTGGCTTCTACCGCCCACCTATTAAAATTAGTCTAGAACAAGACATTGCCGAAATTAGCATTGAAGATGAAGACATAATCATTAAAGGGCGGTTTGATATTTTGGCAGTCAATAAATTAAAATCATTAAGAAGTGAAACATCTTTTTGGGTTTTAGTGATTGAAACTAAAAATTCAGGAATCAACGCATTTATGGGTTTATCCCAATTGCTTACCTATGCTTATCAAAATTTAAAATATCAAGACGCAATCTGGGGTTTGACAACCAATGGAATGGAATATCAGTTTGTCAATATCCGTCGTGGAAATCCGCCCACCTATCAGTTAATGCCTTTGCTAAATCTGATGGAACCAGAATCTTCAGTTGTGTTGCTGCAAGTGTTCAAAGCTATTTGCAAGCTCTAACAATCCAATCTTGAAACGGCGGAAGCAGCTTTTATATGTACAGAGGCGGTTTCAACCGCCGAGTCTTCTGCACAAAAAAATGAGGCGGGGAGAATTCCCACGCCTCAATTTTTAGCTAGCTTTTTCTCTACAAAATAGAGTTGTTAAAGCTTAGTAGCCTCTGGTGTTAGGCTTGTGCACGATGAAGCTCAGCACTTGGCACTGCTTCACGTTGTCAAAACCCATGACGCGGATGTAGCAGGTGGGGTTTTCAGAGCGGCAAGCTTGAACTTCAGTCATGATTTCTTGGACGCTGCGAGCACCAAACAAAGGCAACTTCCACAATGTCCAGTAGCGCATTTCAGCGGCAGAGGTTTCGTTGAATTCTACGCCGGGAATGTAGCCTTGATCCAAGATGTATTGCAGTTGCTTGGCAATTTGGGCGTCTGTCAGCGGGGGCAAATATGACAGAGTTTCGTAACGACGCTCTTTAGGTAAAGTCTTCATTTTTTGTATCTCTAAGGTGTGTGTTCGATTCGCCAAGTGCGATCGATTAACTCGACAAATTATCCAGATTCGGTTCAGAATCTATTGAGGATGTTTCAGGATTGCTGCTAGCCACAGACCAATTAAGCTGCGTAATTCGCTCCAAATGCTGGCGTCTGTGTTCCATATTCGCCTGTTGAATGCCAGTACAAACCATTTCTGGCAAAAATTCCGTCACATCGTGCGCCAGATATTCTCGCACCGTCATGATCCGAAATCCTAAATCTTGATTTTCCCTCAGCAGTTCCTCAATGTAAGCTTCTCCATCTTGGATTTTGCCCTTGGTGGAAAAGTCATTCAGCCAGATTGCCAGAGGAGGATTGGTTTCGCTCAACTGAGCTACAACAATCCGCACGGATTGATAGGTTAGGTAACTTGCCAGCACCTTAGCGGTGTCTTTCGCAACTTGTTTGAGATCCATTTGACCCCAGCTCCCTCAAATTTTAGGTTTTGAATTTTAGATTTTGGATGCAAACTTACTTGTAAATCTTCTTCAAAGATAAAGACTTAACAGCAAGTTTGCGACCTAAAACTTAAAATCTCTAACCAAAAATCATCAAACGGTATCCATTGCCTCGAACTCAAACTTGATTTCTTTCCAGAGTTCGCAAGCAACAGCCAATTCAGGGCTCCATTTGCAAGCTTCGCGAATGATGTCTCCGCCTTCGCGCATCAAGTTGCGGCCTTCGTTACGAGCTTGAACGCAAGCTTCCAATGCAACGCGGTTAGCTGCTGCACCAGGTGCGTTACCCCAAGGGTGGCCCAAGGTGCCGCCGCCGAACTGCAAGCAGGAGTCGTCGCCGAAGATTTCAACCAAGGCTGGCATGTGCCAGATGTGGATACCACCGGAAGCAACTGGCATGACACCAGGCATGGAGGCCCAATCTTGGGTGAAGTAAATACCGCGGCTGCGGTCTTCTTCGATGTGGTCTTCGCGCATCAAGTCTACGAAGCCCATCGTGATGCCTTTTTCGCCTTCGAGTTTGCCCACAACTGTACCGGAGTGCAGGTGGTCGCCGCCGGACATCCGCAAGCACTTGGCAAGCACGCGGAAGTGGATACCGTGGTTCTTTTGACGATCGATCACGGCGTGCATAGCGCGGTGAATGTGCAACAGAATACCGTTGCGACGGCACCATTTGGCCAAGCTGGTGTTTGCAGTGAAACCACCGGTTAGGTAGTCGTGCATGATGATGGGGGTTTTGATTTCTTTGGCGAACTCAGCCCGTTCCATCATTTCTTCAAAGGTAGGGGCGGTTACGTTGAGGTAGTGACCCTTGACTTCGCCAGTTTCTGCTTGAGCTTTTTCAATAGCTTCTTGAACGAACAAGAAACGATCGCGCCAACGCATGAACGGTTGCGAGTTGATGTTTTCGTCGTCTTTGGTGAAGTCCAAACCGCCGCGTAGAACTTCGTAAACGGCGCGGCCGTAGTTCTTAGCAGACAGACCCAATTTGGGCTTAATTGTACAACCCAGCAAAGGACGGCCGTACTTGTTCAATTTGTCGCGCTCAACGGTAATACCGTGAGGAGGGCCTTGGAATGTTTTCAGGTAAGCAATGGGAATCCGCAAGTCTTCTAACCGCAGAGCACGCAGAGCTTTGAAACCGAAAACGTTACCAACCAAAGAGGTCAGCAAGTTGGTGACGGAACCTTCTTCAAACAAATCCAAAGGATAAGCGATGAAGCAGATGTATTGGTTGTCTTCACCGGGAACTGGCTCGATGTCGTAGCAGCGACCTTTGTAGCGGTCGAGGTCGGTCAGGAGGTCAGTCCACACAGTTGTCCATGTACCGGTGGAAGATTCAGCAGCCACAGCAGCTCCAGCTTCTTCTGGGGGAACTCCTGGCTGAGGTGTGACGCGGAATGCTGCCAAAATATCTGTATCTTTCGGCGTGTAGTCCGGTGTGTAATACGTTAGTTTATAGTCTTGAACTCCGGCTTTATACCCAGCCTTTGATTGAGTTTGGGTTTGCGCGTAAGCCATATCTCGCTTCCTAGTATTCGCTTAATTTTTTTGCCCGATCGCAGGCTCTTAGAAATATATCAATAAAGTGGCGCGTTACAATTTTAATATTCTTTTAATCATCATAAGTATTGTTTATTTAGCTTTACATTAGGAAATTTTATGTAACATATCTTATCAAACAAAAGTGGCGAAGGATGCAGGGCTAAGGGTTGGGGATCGATGAGATTTTAGATTTTAAATTTTAGATTTTAGATTGGAGAAGGAGAAAAAATTAGTCATAAATACTTAAATTATGGTGGAGATCGATTAAATTTTAGATATTAAATTTTGGGTTGGGGGTAGGAAAAAATTAGTTATAAATACTTATAGAACTCCAAAGGTACGTTGTTGGGCTTCAGCCCTCTTTACATATATGTAAAGAGGGCTGAAGCCCAACAACGTACCTAAAAGTCGGCAGCATAGCACATAATATGGACAGGACTTGTGCGGCAAACCGGGTTTCTGCGTTAGCTGCACGTAAGTCTACTATGGATATCTAGCCCCATCTTTACTCTGGTTGTGCCTCACCCCCCTTCACAAGCCGTCCACTGCATCAATCCAGATTGCCCAAGGCCTTACCCTCAGACTTGGGGCAACAATTTTTGTCAGAGTTGCGGGACTCCGCTGCGGCTAAAAAATCGCTACATACCTCTACAAGGGCTCGGTACCGGGGGTTTTGCAGCTATCTACACAGTTTGGGACGCAGAAACTCAAACCGAGCGCGTCCTCAAATTGTTGCTCGAAACTTCTCCGAAAGCGCTAAAACTGTTCGAGCAAGAAGCTTGGGTTTTGGCTATTTTGCGGCATCCTGGTGTCCCGAGAGTCGAGCCGGACGGTTATTTTCACGTCCAAACCCAAAATTTGGGAGGCGGGGATGGAAATGCCACAGGGAGGCGCTTACCTTGTTTGGTAATGGAAAAGATTCACGGCAAAACTTTAGAAGAAATTCTTGAAGATCACCCTCAGGGATGTCCGCAGGAATGGGTGTTTAGCTGGCTGAGTCAAGCTGTGCAAATTTTAGAGGAGTTGCATCGGTGTCAGATTATTCACCGCGACATTAAACCGTCCAATTTGATGCTGCGAGACCCGGAGTCGCCCCAAGTGTTGCTGAGCAAAGGTTTGGGCGGTTTGCAGTTGGTGGCGATCGACTTTGGGGGAGTTAAACAGATGGGCGGTGGCGAACCGGCGGGGAAAGATTCTCCGAGCTCGACGCGGTTGATTTCGCCTGGGTACAGCCCGCCGGAACAAATTGTTGGGGGCCAAGTTGTCCCCGCGACGGATTTTTATGCCCTCGGGCGGACTTGCATTCATTTGCTGACGGGGAAATATCCCGCGGAAATTGAAGATCCGATGACGGGGGAGTTGCGCTGGCGCCACATTGTGTCTGTGAGTCCGGCTTTTGCGAATTTGTTGGATGATATGGTGCGATCGAATATACAGCAGCGTCCGGCTTCGGCTGCGGATGTTCGATCGCGTTTGCAGGATATTTATGCTAAGAGTAAGGGCAAAATTGCGTTAGCCCCAGTCAGTCAAGCTATTGTGGAATTTTGCCGGCAAGTAGTGGTGGCGACGGCGCAAAAAACGGCAAGTTTGACGGTTTTGGTGTTCGGCGCGATCGCCCAAATTGTAGTAGCTTCTCTAGATACGGGCTGGGAAATGGTGCTCGGTGGGGTTGGTGGATCCGCAGGGGCGATCGGCGGTTTGGTTTTGGCCTATGCTTCGCCTATTGGCCCGGAATTTGCGAGTTTTTTGAATGAAGGTTTGCACCAATTAATTCCTTATATGAGTTTTAATGTCGGCCCGGAAGTGCTCTTGTTTGCTTTTGCGGGCTGGGGTACTGCGATAGGTTTGACGGATGCGGGGAGTTTTCGCCAGCAAAAACAGTATTGGCTGTCGGGATTGATGGGTGCTCAGGGCTATTTGTTGGCGAGTTTGTGCTGGATGGAAGCGACTGCTTTTAGCGGCGTGCAGGGGATTATTTTGGGGGCATTTGCGATCGCCACTTTAACGATCGGCATGGGTTTGCGGAGTCACCAATTAGCGCACGCTTTGGTGGTGGCTGCTTGTTCGACGGGAATGTTTCTATTTTTGAATGCTTTGAGCATTTTTCCAGGGAGTTTTTTAGGAATTTTGGATCTTTCGTCTGGTTATCCCTTCGGCTGGTTGCAGATTGGGAGTTCAATTGCATTTTTTGGTTTGTTGGGAAGTGCGATCGGGTTTTGTTTGGGAGTCAGTCATTATTTGGTTGTGCCTTTGTTAAGGTGGTTGGGTTGGAAGTAGGAATTAACTAATTAAATATTCAACATTTCACCTCAAATTCAGATCCCCCTAAATCCCCCTTAGAAAGGGAAACTTTGAGAAGGCTCTTGTCCCCCCGACCTAAGCGGGGTTAGGGGGTTTCTCCGGGTTTTAAAACTCTTGTGGGGTAGGCTTCTAGCCCGCCCCAAAATCTACAATTTAGAGGCTAGACAGCTTATAATCTAATACCGTTTACTTAAGACCGCCCTGAGGGTAAAACCCTATGATAAATAGATACGGAGATTGCTTCGTTCCTCTCTTCGGACTATTCTAAGTAAACCGTATTGGTGTATAAGCAGCAACTGTCAAAATTATGCGGTCGCCTACATTCATAAAAAAGCAACAAAACTTGTTGTTTTATTTGATAGTTAATTGGGCTGATTTTATCCGATCGCCCATTTTACCCGTAATCGCAATCTTTCCGGGGCGCAGCGCCCGAAACGTGCCCGGTTGCGCGCCCATATGATGAAAGGTGCGATCGAGTAACGGCCGCGAATTCGGAGGCTTGGTTGGCGCACCAGGCCCCGGTTCCTGATAATCTGGAGTCCGCAGCCCGAAAGTTAATGGGGGTAGCAAATTGCCTTTTGAATCAGAGGCGATCATTTCAAAGGTAATGCGATCGCCCACGCGCACTGTCGCCACTTCTGGCTGAATCCGAACATCCCAATCTGGCGGATAAACAACACCCGACATCAAGAGTGTTTTTTGTCCTGTTTTTGCCAACACGGTAAACTTTCCCGGCGCAATTCCCGTCACAGTTCCATCTTGCGAAAGTTGGATAACTTTGGTATCTTGTGATGACCAAACTGCTGGTTTTACCAACAATGCGAACTCAGATACTCCGCAATCTGAACCGCTGCCTTCCCCGATTTTTAGTTTAACGTTTTTACCTGCAATTAAAGGGTTAACGTCTTCAAATTTGTAAGCCAGACAAGGAGTTGTTTTAAAGATACCGAGAGTGGTTTTAAAGATGCCTGCCGTCACCACGATCGCATCCCACGCGGTACAACCAATTGCTACCAGTACCAGCGCAACTGAGGTTCCGTAGCCGACGGTGATTATTTTTTGTTTTCGATCAAACTGATGCCAGTCTCTCATTGTTCTTTCGATCGCACTTTCCTCAAAAGTTACTTGCCTCTAAGGGCGATCGATCTATTTCTGTATGCCAAAAACAAAATTGGCATAGGGTTCGATAAAATATATTAAAATTTCGATATTGTCTAGTGCGAGCTTCTAGATCGCACTGTATGGTTAATCGATCGGATATAATATCATGGTAGACTAGATATTTGGTGAATCAGGTTTTATGAATTTGCGAACTGTTGACAAATAGAAGTCCAATGATACTTGAAACTGATAGATTGATTTTGACACCGATTGTAGAGAACGATCTCAACAAGCTGCACGCCATTTTTACCGATTCCTATGTCAGGAGATATTTGTGCGACGGTCAAATTTGGTCGCTAGATCCAGTGGAAGAAATGATCGAACAGAACGAACAACTGTTTGGAGAAAAGAAATTCGGCTTGTGGTTTATCGAGAGAAAGAACGATCGCGAAGTTATTGGATTTGTGGGGTTGTGGTATTTTTTTGAGGAACCGCAGCCGCAGTTGGTCTATGCGCTGTTGCCGAAAGCTATTAAAAAAGGCTACGCTACTGAAGCATCCACCAAAATATTAGAGTATGGTTTTGATGAACTTGGATTAGATTATCTGGTTGCAAGTTGCGATCGCCCAAACATTGAATCATGCAAATTAGCAGCCAGACTCGGGATGAGACAAGTAGAAGAAAGGATTGTCAATGAAAATCCCATATTATTCTTTAGAATCGATAAGTAGTAATTAGCAGTCAGGGCGCAATGCACAAATGGCTTTCGGTGGTGGGAATTGGCGAAGACGGACTTTCGGGATTGAGTTCGATCGCCCTTTCGTTACTCGATCGATCTAAAATCGTTGTCGGTGGCGCGCGTCACCTCGCAATGCTACCCACCGACGACACCCGCGAAAAATTAGTTTGGGCTTCACCACTACAAACCACAGTTGACAGCATCATCAGCCGTCGCCCAGAGGCTGTTTGCGTGCTCGCAAGTGGCGATCCGATGTGTCACGGGATTGGTGTCACGCTGTCGCGCCGGATTCCGATCGCCGAAATGACTGTGATTCCCGCAGCATCGGCTTTTAGTCTGGCTTGCGCCCGTTTGGGTTGGCCTCTGGCGGATGTTGAGACTTTCAGCTTAACAAATCGCCCGATCGCCTCGATCGCCCTTAGTTTCTCTCCCGGTGCGCGGTTGCTAGTCTTGAGTGCCGATCGACACACGCCTGAAAAAGTTGCCCAATTGTTGACACAGCGGGGGTTTGGCAGCAGTTTGATGACCGTGTTCGAGCGGATGGGATCGCAGGCGGAACGGCGGATCGAGGGAGTTGCAGCAGCTTGGAATGCGACGGATTTAGCCGATTTGAATGCGATCGCCATTGCAGTTACAGCCGATCGCGAAACTCTGATTGTTTCCCGCACCTCCGGCTTACCGGATGCAGCCTATCGCCACGATGGACAGTTGACAAAACGGGAGGTTAGAGCCGTTACGCTGTCGGCGTTAGCGCCGATTCCGGGGGAGTTGCTGTGGGATGTGGGCGCGGGCTGCGGTTCGATCGCGATTGAGTGGATGCGGAGTCATCGGAGTTGTCGGGCGATCGCGATCGAGCGCCATCCAACTAGACTGGAATATATTGCTGAAAATGCCTCTAATTTGGGTGTTCCCGAGCTCAAAATCGTCACCGGATCAGCACCGGATGCTTTGGCAAATTTGCCGCAACCAAATGCTATTTTCATCGGTGGCGGTGTCACCGCAGAGGCTTTGCTAGAAACTTGTTGGAATGCTTTAGGTGAAGGTGGCCGATTAGTTGTGAATGCGGTGACGATTGAAAGCGAACTTAAGATTTTGCAATGGCATTCTTTGCATGGTGGGGAACTGATTAGAATTGGGATTCAGCGGGTTGGTGCGATCGGTTCTTTTCAGGGTTGGAAACCGCTTGCACCGGTGACTCAGTGGGCGGTTGTTAAGAGGTAATATCAATTCTGATTGGATCGGATTGATTTAACCACAGAGTACGCAGAGAACACAGAGGAAGAGATCAGAGAGATGAATCATTCCGATGAAGAGCGGATTTAATCTAAAAGGCGATCGATCTTTTTCCTAGAAAGCTATAATCAGTAATATCCTCTGGAATGAAAGTGAAAATGCCAGACGAATCATCTGTAGATCCTTATCTAGATCAACTGTTTGAAGACTATTCCAACACTGAAGTTATTGAACTACAGCAATATCTGTCTGAATGGGATAGAGGAACTTATCGAACTGTAGCCCAAAGTGTGTTAGACCATTCACAAAGAAAAGGATTTGATCCGCTCAAATATCTGCGTAAGGCACACAATTTCAACACTAGAGGTGCTGTAAGAGTTCCTCGCACGGGATATCGGCAGGATGGAGCCGCTGTTTACCGAAAGGGAAATGAGTTTTTAATTGTTCGATCCGATCAGTACGGTGTTGAAAAAATCGTGACTTATGGCATCAATGAGGAATAGAAATATGACACAAGTTCAAAACAAGTTAGCGATTCAGCAAGATATTATTGTGCAGCTTTTGGCACAGTTGACGGTTGACTATCAAAACACTAAATCAGAGCGCAAAGAGATAGCTCAGAACTATCTTGGTTCCGAGGAAGAGTTTTCATTTCTGGAGGAGCTTGAGTTAGTGACAGTCAGTATTCGTGGTTATGCTAGTCAGATTGAGACTAGCGCAGGGGTTGAAATTCGCGAGGAAGCGATCGCAGACTTACATCACCTTCGGGTGTTCGATCGTTCTGCAATCGCTCAGTTTTATGATGAGATGCGATCGGGCTATCTTCAAATGCGGTCTTATATCCGAATGCTAGACTATTTGCGGCTGCTGGTGTTGGAGTATTTGCAAATGGAATAGAGAAGGAGTTTTGCAAAGAAGATGAACGATAAAGAAATAGCAACCGCATTTAAAATCCCCGCAAAAATGCCATTTCTTCAGGCTATATGCTGGCAAATTGCTAATGTCAAAAATCTGAGTGTCCCGGAAATGCTATGTCGCTACGAATCTGGCTGGCATTATTGGGGAGTTTTGGGAGAACCCAACTCTGAGGAACTAATTTTTATTCAACAAATTAGCCAACATTATCAATCTTGGCTGGTAGCGGAACTCTTAAGCATTGGCCAGCCCCAAGAAACAGAAAAACTGGTAAATTTTAAACCCATGTTTAAACGTGAAATTCATCAAAAAATATTAACTGTACTCAGCCACTTGAATGTCGAGTTTTTGCAGGAATGTCGCGCTTATTTTGGTGGCCCAACCCTGATAAGTATGGAACATGAGGAATATCGGTTAAGCCAAGATATTGACTTTATGTGTCCGATGGATGGTGGCTACAGTCTCCTGCGCCGAAAAGTGGCAGAAGCTGGCTATGATGCGATTTTTGCTAATCGCAATCGCATTTTTCTCCCCAACGATATTCAATCAAACCAATACGGCATCAGATTTCCAGTTATTGTGGATGATACTACAATTAAATTCGAGATGGTTTGTGAAGGGCGAATTCAGTTTGGCGAACCAAATTATCCTAATTGGTCGCCTGTTCCTTGCTTGAATCAAATCGATATTATAGCAGAAAAACTGTTAGCAAATGCAGACAGATGGCCGAGCGAGCTGGTAAACTCTAGAGATTTAATCGACTTGGCAATTCAAAGGTTAGCGAGTCCGATTCCCCAAGAGGCGATCGACAAAGCTGAAGCAGCTTATCAAGTTATGAAACCGCTAAATCGAGCGATTCAGTATTTCCAAGAGCGTCCCGATTATCGGGAAAGATGCTACGATATTTTAAGTATTGCAGAACCAGATCGAGTTATTGACGGTATCGATTTATTAGCTCAGGATTTAGGTAGGAAAATCACAGTCAGGACATTTTGCGAGACTATTTCTCCGTTTCCTGGATCTTTGTCGTAATATCATGTCCGGGCGATTACATAATAAAAAAGGTTCGTAATGAATCAAACAATAATGAACGCGGGCATCTTCTGTCCACTACGCTAAGATGAAGGCAGATTTACATTGTCTTATGAGGTCGTTATGACCAGTTTGCTATCGTCTACAAGTATTTCTCGCTATGTCACCCGCAATCTTGAAGTTTTGCAGGGGGAACCGATTATTGCAGGTACTCAATTGACTGTACGGGATATTGTGGTGTTTTGGAAATCAGGAATAAAGCCTGAAGAAATCCCACAGAAGTTACTGCAACTCGTGACGGGTGCTCAAGTTTTTGATGCGATTAGCTTTTATCTGGATAATCAGCCAGAAATAGACGATCGGATTGCTTGGTACGAGGCGCGTCCGATGTTGAATGTTTCGCCTCTTTTGAGATGCAATCCGTTGTTGAATGAAGTCACGGAATATGTTGCAGCCTATCGGCACGATCGAAATACCGATATCGATTTTCCTGAGTCTGAAACTCTATGACTCAATATATTCTCGATACCGACCATATCACACTGCTGCAACACTTTCCTATGCAACTCCAAACCCTGTATACTGTCGCGCATACGGAGGCTGAACTCCTAACACGATCTCTTCTTTGGCAATCCCCATTTCTACTAATTCATCAGCAAAACTTCGATCGGTTTGATTGCGCTGAATCCAAATTTTTCCATCTTTGATATCTAAGTGAATGAAGCAGTTATAAATACGGTCATGTTCATTCCATCCTAAATCGATAACCAAATAGCGATCGCGTTCTTTGTCAAAAACGAATTCTACTTCTATCTGACCATTAACCGGCGGGTCTTCACCCGATTCGAGCAGTAACTTTTCGATGCACTGGCGATAATAATCTAGTCGATCCATTTGACTATTTCCTCCCGTACAGGGTTGTATACAATAATTTTAACTTGATGTCGTTTGACTGATGCTTTGGGTAATTCGCGTTGAAAGAACGATTCGTAAGAGGCAAGTGGAACTGCTAAATATAAGGTACGCTCTGGATCGAGTTCTTCTAAGACTAAGCGATAATTCAAAAATTGTCCCAAGGCTGTATGAAAATCAGCTAATGCGGAATCGTTCAAAAAACTCTTAATTTCGACTGCGATTTTCTCTCCTGCTTTTTCTGCACCCAAGAGTTTTTCTGCTCCCAAGTCAATCTCCACGCGCTCGTTTTTTGCATACTCAAGCTTCAATGGATCGTGAGTAACCGTCCATTTTTCTTTTTCAAGACCCCTCTTTACCGAATCATGAAATTTATCTTTAGCTGCCATACTTTCAGAGTCTCAAAAATATACATTTCATTTTGTCCTATCAGCTTATGATAACAATCACAAAGCAAAACTTACCGATCGCTTCCAACTTCCGCCAAATGCCAAAACGTCATCCCATTTTCCGCATGACTGAGCAAAATCCCCAAATCTTCCAGGCTTTCTAGACAGTCGAGAATGACTTTTTGTTTACGATTGGCACCTTTGAAATGGGCGGTGACTTGGGCTGCTGTCCATTCACCGCTTTGGGTGCGGAACAAGTCGCGGATGGCCGAAAGTTGCTCTTTCAGGGTTTTGGGGAAGGGTTGTTGTTCGGTAGGAATGACGGCGATTTCGGTTTCGGTTATGATACCTGCAAGGGATGGTTGGACGTAGGTTTCGCCTGGGGCTTGGTAGTCGGGACGCAGCCAGCGAATGTGTCCGTTGCGTTCTTCTTCGGCGCGTTGGGCGTTGAGGGTGACGAGGTTTTCGAGGATTTGGTCGTCGGTGAGGGTTGCTTCCCAATCATAGGCGGCAAATACGGCGCGATCGAGTTCGTCGTGGATTTGTTTGAGGGTGGAGACTAGGGCTTTTTGATAGCGCTTCGCTTAACGGGTGGGGAATTGCCACTCTTTAAGTAAACGCGCAGCACAATTTAATTTGGTACTGATTGTTGTTCAACGTATTTTTTAGCTGTTCAATCGTAACGCCACCACAACTAGCTACAAAATACGAGCCAGTCCAGAACACAGGCTTATAGTAGAAATTGCTGAGATATTCCGAAAATTCTTTGCGGATTAACCGAAAACGATTTAGGATAATGACATGATGATAACGTACCAGTACCGAATTAAGCCTAACTCCGAACAAATTGCCATCATGGACAATTGGTTGGAGTTGTTGCGTCGGCACTGGAATTATGCTTTAGGACAAAGGTTGGACTGGCTACATCGTACTCGTTGCCGGATTGACCGATGCTCAATTATCTCAGAGCCCATTGGCAAAATACCTGAAACCGCCAATTATTACACTCAGCAATCAGCACTCAAGGAAACCAAAAAAATATTTCCTGAGTACAAAGATATTTATTCTGAAGTTCAGCAAATCAATATTCAAAGATTAGAAAAAGCTTGGTGGCGTTGGTTAACACCGGATAAAACCCTTAAACGTGCTGGTAGACCACGCTTTAAAAAGAAAGGTGAATTACGTTCGTTTTGTTTTTCTAGAGTCAATCACCCAAAAGCAGCTTGTTTTTTAACAGGAACTACATTACGAATTCCCAGAATTGGAGAAATACCAGTAATTGTACATCGTCCTATTCTTAACGGATTTACACTCAAAACGGCAACCATTGTTAAAAAAGCCGATGGTTGGTATGTTTGCTTAAGCATAGAAGATGGCAGTGTACCGACACTAATGCCAATAGATACCATAAAAACAGCAGTTGGCATTGATGTCGGTTTAGAAAAATTTTTAGCGACATCAGACGGTAAAATTGTCCGGATTCAACAAACAAGAAGAAAAGCTCAAAATCATTTAGGTAGACAACAAAGGAAGTTAGCAAATCAACAAAAAGGCTCCGCCAACTATCAAAAGCAAGCTAATAAGGTCGCCAAAATTCATCAACGAATTCAGAGACAGCGAAAAGATTTTCATTATAAAACAGCACACTTCCTGGTAAGACAATATGACTTAATTGCAGTTGAAGACCTGAATATAAAAGGACTTGCTCGTACTCACTGGGGGAAATCAATTTTAGATGCAGCTTGGGGAAGTTTCATGACGATACTGGAAGCAGTGGCGGTAATACGCGGCGTTCGTGTTGTTAAAGTTAACCCGAATAATACATCTCAAGATTGCTCAGGGTGTGGAGTTAAAGTTAAAAAAGATTTATCAATTAGGTGGCATTCTTGCTCTCATTGCCATACTGAATTAGACCGTGATATTAATGCGGCAATAAATATTTTGCATAGAGCAATTGAGGATTTTAAAGCGGTGGGACTCATCGTTTCTGCTTGTGGAGGCTTAGAGATTACTCAGCCATTGAAACAAGAAGCAAAGGAAATGTTAGCTGGGTTTCAGTTAGAATAATTCTTTTGAAGCCCCCGTTAACCGAAGCGGTATAACGGGGGAGAACGTCACCAACGTCCCAAAAATCGCAGGTTCCACATTGCACCAATCCCGCTTCGCCGCCTGTAACAACACTTCCAACTGCGTCTTTGTCAGCGCAAACGCCTGGGATTCCGCAAACAATCCGCCATTAAACCGCAACAGTTGGCCATGAAAGCCAAAACTCGTCCCCTGATTCATCGCCTCCCACAGCGCCTCTACCTCCGGCTTAAACGTCTTCGGATTGAGAATCCAGCGCGTTTCCAGCGCCTGCGTAAACAAATGTTCCTTCAGCAACCCCACATCCTCAGCAAACATGGTGAAAATACAGCGCATCAAAAACTGGGCGACTTGCTGCGGATCGACATTTGCTTCCATCCCCTTCGCCAACTCTGCCAAATCCGCCGCCACTTCCCGCGTCACCCGCGCCGCAATCTTCTCTGGATTGCGCTGCTGCGGATTGCTAAAAATATCGACAAACAAATCGAAAACATCGGCCTTTTGCAACTCTGTCAGCGCAATTTCTCGCCGCGCCCCATAGCCGCCGTAATCGCCGCTAAACCCCATCCACAATTCAAAATGATCGCCAATATCGCAAGTTAACAAAAACGGCGGTTTGCTGCTGAGACTGCGGGTGTAAGCAACTGCTTGCACAAACGCTTTTTCCATCTCTCGCAAATAGCTATTAGTTCCCCGTTTTGCCGTTCCTTTTTTGCTGGTTGTTCCGCCTTGTTTTGCCTCGATTAAAAAGTGTTCGGCTTTGTAAAAATCCACAAACCCCGAAGTTACTTTGCCACTGGGATGAAAGATTTTGAGATCTTTATCAAAGCAGTAAGGATCGTTGGGAATTCTGCCTTTATCGATCGGGCGATCGACTCCCAGCGCATCGCACATTTCCGCAAAAAACAACTGGTAGTTGGCGCGTTCATTGCCGCTAGAACCTGCCCACCGATTGATGAATGTTTCGACTCTGGTGCGATCGACCTCATTCATGCTTCAATCCTGCTGCTTGCTTTTTCCTTATTTTATAATTAGATCGGTTCGGATTGGCGATTTATCTGGCGATTTTGCTTTATAGCAACCGCCTTGGCGGTTAGGACGCTTTACTATTGATATTTGCTATAATATGTTTGACGATATTCCTAGATACAGGCGGACTCAAAAACCCGGCTTCTGCCTTAAAGTCGATCGTTCACAACGAAGATTTTGCCTAGGAACCGGGTTTTTATGGCTTTAGTGCGTGAAAAATACCTCAATAAATCTATGAAAATTAGAGCGATCGTACATCCCGCAGAAGAAGGTGGCTATTGGGCAGAAGTTCCAGCGCTTCCCGGCTGCATTACTGAAGGAGACACGATAGAAGAAGTAATAATTAATTTAAAAGATGCGATCGAAGGTTGGCTGGAAGTTGCTAATAGTCGTGAAGCAATTGCCTCCACAGATCGAGTTGTGGAAATTGCTGTATGAAATCTATTTCGGGCAAGCGACTTTGCAAAATAGTAGAGCAGAAAGGTTGGGTTCTGAAAAGAGTTACTGGCAGTCATCATATCTATGAAAACCCGGAACTAGAACAAATTTTGTCAATTCCTGTTCACCGAAATCAAGATTTGAAACTTGGAACCTTGAGAGCTTTAATGAAAATAGCTCAGCTATCTGAGGAAGATTTACAAAGTTTTTCTTAAGTATAGCAGGTTTCATAAAAATCAGGAATTACGTAATTTCTAAAGCAAAAAGGTTGGGTTTCCTTTCGTTAACCCAACCTATTAATTAAATGAGACTTAAGACTTTAGCCTTGATTTACACCGAAGTTTTCAAGCTGTCGCGCGACTCGGAAACCCGATCGACAATAGCAGCATTTACCGCAGATTCCTTAATCGGTTTCCGGGCTTCAATCAAAGCCAGAGCTTTCGTGACGCCTTCGGGTAAAATCACCACCAAACTGCCTGCTGGTGCTCGATCTAAAGCCTTGTTAACAGCAATTGTCTCGTCGAGAATCAACTCGTATTCAACTTTAGACTTGTCTGGGGTGCGTGCGGCGATCGCCTCTGCAATCCCTTGGCAAATTAACTTGGCCACCACACCGGGTTCTCGCCCGCGCCTGTCAACATCTTCTTTGACAATAATCCGATCGAACATATCGGCAGAAAGTTTGCCCAAAGTGACAAAATCTTCATCTCGTCTATCCCCCGGCGCACCAACTACCCCGATCCGCATTCCTTCCCAATTCTGCACAAAACTACCCAAAGCTTTGTAGCTGTGCGGGTTGTGGGCGTAGTCGAGCAAGGCGTGATAGCTGCCCAAATTAAACAGGTTCATCCGTCCCGGAGTTTGACCGACGGAGGCCTGAAAGCTGGACAAAGCCGATCGAATATCCTCTATTTTCACTCCCTGAGCAAAAGCCGCCAAACAAGCCGCTAAAGCATTCGCAATCATAAACGGCGCCCGCCCGCCCATCGTCAGCGGCACATTCACAGCCTGCTCAATTCTCAGCGTCCAATCGCCTTTGAGGATGGACAAGTAGCCGTTTTCGTAAATTGCTGCCAGCCCGCCCGCAGCGGTGTGTTTGGCAACCAATTCGTTGTCCGGGTTCATCGAAAAATATGCAATTTGAGCCTTGACACGCTGCGCCATCTGTGATACCAGCGGGTCATCTGCATTCAAAACTGCATAGCCTTTGGGCATTACTGACTCGACGAGGACGCTCTTGAGTTTGGCTAGTTGTTCCACGGTGTCGATGTCGCCGATTCCCAAGTGATCCGCCGCGACGTTCAAGACGACGCCGACATCGCACTGATCGAAGCCCAAGCCCGATCGCAAAATTCCGCCTCTAGCCGTTTCCAGCACCGCCACTTCCACGGTGGGATCGGACAAAATCAAATGAGCGCTCTGCGGCCCAGTATTATCTCCGCTTTCGACTAAATAATCGCCGATGTAAGTCCCGTCGGTAGTCGTGTAGCCAGTAATTTGACCCGTTTGCTTGACAATGTGGGCCAGCAGGCGAGTGGTTGTAGTTTTACCGTTGGTTCCCGTCACCGCTAAAATCGGCACTCGGGTGGGTTGAGGCGAGGGGAACAGCATATCGAATACTGCGCCGGCGACGTTGCGGGGCAAACCCTGGCTCGGGGCGACGTGCATTCTGAAACCCGGTGCTGCGTTGACTTCGACGATGACTCCGTTCGTATCGCGCAGCGGTACGGAAATATCGTCTGTTACCACGTCAATGCCGGCAATGTCCAAACCGATGATTTTGGCGACTCGGGAAAATAGCCAGACGTTTTCTGGGTGGATTTCGTCGGTGCGATCGACTGCAATGCCACCGGTACTGAGGTTTGCTGTCGCGCGCAAGAATACTCTTTCGCCGGCCGGCAATACCGAGTCCATCGCGTAGCCTTGTTTTTGCAGCAAATCGAGGGTCAATTTGTCGATCGTAATTCGGGTGAGCACGTTGTCGTGTCCGTCTCCCCGCTGCGGATCGCGGTTTACTTCTTCAACGAGCTGTTCTACTGTAGACTTGCCATCTCCCACAACGTTAGCGGGGACTCGTTCGGCGACTGCTACGACTTGTCCGTTGACTACTAATACTCTGTGGTCGCGGCCGGTGTAGTAGCGCTCGACAATCACACTCTTGGTTTTTGATGCGTTGCTGGCTAAATCGTAGGCTTCTTCTGCTACTTCCCAGGAGTTGATGTCGATCGTAATTCCGCGGCCGTGGTTGCCGTCTAGCGGTTTGAGGACGATCGGATAACCGCCCACATCTTCGATCGCTCCTTCCAGTTCGTCCAAATAATTAATCACCGTCCCTCTTGGAACCGGTACGCCAGCAGCCCCGAGGATATTTTTGGTACCTTCCTTATCACAGGCTAGTTCTACCCCCAAAACTCCCGTGCGGTTGCTGAGAGTTGCCTGAATCCGCTTTTGGTGCACCCCGTAACCGAGCTGAATCATAAACCGGGCGCTCAAAGGTATCCAGGGAATGCCCCGCGCTTCTGCTTCCTTGATCAGTGTTTCGGTACTCGGGCCCAGGGCCGCCGACAAAGCAAACTCTCTGAGATCTCTCAAATCTTGGGCTAATTCCGCTGCTGGATAGCTTCCAGTATCGGCAATGCTCTGGCACATCCGCACGCCCGCCCGGGTGGCATAGCGACCTGCTTGTTCGTTTTGATACTCGATTACTACCTGGTAAATGCCTGGTGTGGCAGTTTCGCGGGTGCGACCGAACCCGACCGGCATTCCTGCCATTTCCTGAAGTTCTAGGGCTACGTGTTCGATGACGTGTCCCATCATTGTGCCTTCTCTGACCCGTTGCAGGAAGCCTCCCTGATGGCCGGGGGAACAGTGATGGTCGTCCAAACTCGGGAGTGTGGCGGTCAACCCTTCGTAGAAGCCAGGAATTTCAGATGTGGTTTTATCTGCCAACTCCTCTAAATCCAGACGCATGAGGACGAGTTTGTGGCGTCTGATGCTCCAGTAGTTGGGGCCGCGTAACGTCTGGATTTTAAGTATTTTCATGACTGTCAGAGGGGTATGGGTCGCTAAATCTTATAGGTAATTGCAGCATTTATTCAATTTGGAGCTAGATTGCTCGATCGACTGTTCGCTGTGAACAGTTTTGCATTGAATTTCCAGTTATAGGCCGCCAGCGAAAGAAAATTAATGCCCCAGCGATCGGCTAGAAACAAGTGCACGTAAAGGGCAGGAACCAACTAGAAGCCAGAAGGTAGAATAAGAGTGTGATTCTACCTTCTGGTGTCAGCGCGTGGCTGCTTTGGAATACATCCTTCTGTTGTATCTTTGATTGGGCCCAAATGCCGCATACTTTCTGCCCGATCGATGACTCTGATATCCTGCGTTAGTTTGCTGTGCGGCATTCCAAAGGCCAGCCAGACTCGGAACAGGCTGCCGATGGCATTGGTTTGCCTAGGGGCATATTGTAGCAATCTCCGTGACACAAGACGTGCAAGCGCATATTGAACAGACTTAAGGGTTCTGTCGCTGCTACCATTGCCTCGTTGGTATAAAAACTTTCCCTAGAATCAACAATAGTCACCGTGCCTTTACCTAGAACCTTCATAGTATCGTCTCCCTCAAACAAAGCGCAGGTATCTTCGTCAATACCAATAGCGAGGCGATCGGGATGACAAGCCACAGCCGACAACAAGCGAGCCATGCGGTTACGATTGTGAAAATGCTGGTCTACGATGATATTGGGAATAATGTTAAGTCCGTTTGCCATGTCTACCAAAGAGCGGTTGGGTGACGCGCCGCTTCCGCCACCTGCAATCATGTGATATCCCATTACCGCAGCACCCGCACTGGTGCCGGCGAGGGTAATCTTACCCGAGAGAGTATATTCGCGAATTTTTTCCATCAGCGGAGTGTCGGCCAGCAGCCCGCAGAGCCGCAGTTGGTCGCCACCTGTGATGAATACGCCCGTACAGTCTTCCAAGTAATCTTTCCAGACGGGGTTTTCGCCTTGTTCGCGTTCGCGGATGTCAATGACTTTGACGGCACTCACGCCCATTTCGTCAAATATGGTGCGATAGCGGTTGCTAATTCCTTCGGGATCTCGGGAAGCGCAGGGAACGATCGCCAGCCGAGCGTTTGTACCCCCAGCACGGCAAAAAAAGGTATTCAGAATCTCTCGCCCGTGAACCTTGTCTTCGGCTCCTCCGATGACCATAATCGAGGTTTTCGTGCGCTGGGAAAGATTGTGTTCTAGGGCTTGAGATGTCAACTGCTGCATGGTGTGTCTTCCTCTGTGAGATGTGAAATTAAATTTTGCCGTGCCTGTGAGTACAATGGGGCTTTTTAAGAGTAAATATTTTTTGGTGCGAGTAAGGTGCGATCGCGCGATCGCGCAGTTGTTTAAGGGCGATTTTACACAAGTCACCGTCCTGAGAACAGATGATTGTTGTACAAAATCGGCTCGCGGACAAAGGAAGAGAATTTAAGTGGCAAAAATTCTCAGAAATTATAAGAAATTATAAAGAATAAAGCAATTACTGAAAACCGATCGGCCTCTCCGGGTCAAACTAGAGGTGATGTATCAATAAATTCCAATAATTGTGCGATTTGACGTAGTTACCCTGTTTCCAGAATTTTTCCTGGCTCCCCTAGCATCGGGACTCATGGGCAAAGCCTTAGCTAAAAATATTGCTGAGGTAAATTTTGTCAATCCCCGCCATTTTACCACAGACAAGCACCAGCGAGTCGATGACGAACCTTACGGGGGCGGAGTGGGGATGCTGATGAAGCCGGAACCAATTTTTGCTGCGGTGGAATCGCTACCGGTTTTGCCGAGACGGGAGGTGATTTTGCTGACTCCCCAGGGCGAACCGATGCAGCAGCCGATGTTTCGGGAGTTCGCCACCGGGTGCGATCAGTTGGTGTTGATTTGCGGCCATTATGAGGGTGTGGACGATCGAGTGCTGCACTTGGTAACTCGCGAGGTGTCTCTAGGCGATTTTGTGCTCACAGGCGGGGAAATTCCGGCTTTGGCTTTGATTAATGGGGTTTTGCGATTGTTGCGGGGAACCGTGGCCAAGGAAGATTCGCTGAAATTTGAGAGTTTTGAAGACGGACTTTTGGACTATCCGCAGTACACTAGGCCGGCCGATTTTCGGGGATTGAAGGTACCCGACGTGTTGCTGTCTGGTAATCACGCAGAAATTGCTCGCTGGCGCAAGGAACAGCAAATTGAAAGAACTCGATCGCGCCGCCCGGATTTGCTAGCGGATTAATTAACTGTAGGCTGTGGGCTGTGGGCTGTTGACGTTCTTGATTTAACACTGGATTTTTTCCCAGAGAATTTATGCTAAAAAATCAACTTTTGTGCTGTTGGGCGATCGGCTTTTTGCTCGCGGGTGAAGTTACTGTAAATTTAACTCCCAGCAGCGGTGGCAAATGGTTAAATATTAACCAGGAAGCTTTGGCAAGAAGCAGCGGCGGCAGCAGTGGAGGAAGTAGTGGCGGGCGATCGAGTTCTTCTAGTTCTTCTTCTAGTTCTTCTTCCAGTTCCAGCCGTTCTAGCAATACCTCACCTAATTCTTCTAGTTCTTCTAGTTCCAGTAACAGCAGATCGAATAGTGCTGCTAGTTCCAATCCCAGCCGCCCCAGCAACAGCAGCAACACTGGCGGAAGAGTTCGCAGCGGCTCTTTTGACAAGCCCGCCGCACCTGCACCTGTCGCCGCACCTAACCCTCCGATTCCGCCACAATCTAGCAATAACAGAACTGTAATTATCCAGCAGCGCACCTATAATTCAGGGCCGAGTTATGTAGTTCCTTATAATTCCGGTAACAGTCAGCAAAACACAGGTTCAAATCAACAACCAGCCGTCAATCCAGCACCAGTTACCACTAATAATAATTCGGGCGACAGCGATCCCAATTCGCCAACTTCAGACAATCCAGATAACAGTCAGCCAAATATAGGTTCAGAGCAACAACCAGCAGTCAATGCACCAGCACCAATTACCACTGACAATAACTCGAATAACCCTCCGAGTTCGGAATCTGATGATGATTGGAAAATTGTAGTGTTTTGGCTGTTTGTTGCTGGAGGTTGCGTTGCGTTAATTGCTTACTGTATTTACTATTATCGACAACACCCTGCCAAAGAATCTAAAAAACAAATTTTTGCGGTCACTAAGTTGCAAATTGCCATGTTGGCAGAAGCTCGCGAAGTTCCCAGTCAGCTAACTGAACTAACGTTAAGTTCTGACATAAAAAATGCTAATCAACGTGCGGAATTTTTGCAAGAAGCTGTTTTGATTGTTTTGCGAAATCGAGAAAAGTGGACTCACGTTTGTGCGAATTCCCAGATAGTCGAAAGTCGAGAACAAGCAACGCAAATATTCAATCAAATTTCGATGCAAGAACGCAGCAAATTAAGTGTGGAAACTTTGAGTATGGTGAATGGCGATATCCGTCGCAGACAGTCTGTTAGTGCTGGCGATGAAGAGCCTGGAGAGTATATTACAGTCACGTTTTTGATAGGGACAGAGAATAGCAGACCGCTGTTTGGAGACATTCGCGATGTTGCGAAGTTGAAAGCAGTGTTAGAAAAATCGGCGGCGACTCCTGCTGAGAATCTGCTGGTTTTAGAGGTGATTTGGAGTCCGCAGCAGGAAACGGATAGTTTGACAGGCGATGATTTGTTGGGTGCTTATCCAGATTTGATTCGGGTTGCTTAGACTAGCATTGCATCAATCTTTGATTGATAGATATACCGCAGCTTAAAGTGGTCGTAGGGTGTGTCGCCACGAACAATTCCTAGTTACATATCGACAATTTAAGAGCGACGCACCTGACCACAATAGTTTGACAAACAAACACAACTTTATTTATTGTATAGCAATCTTTTGTCAAAATGATATAAGGTGCAAGCTACGCACCATACAAAACCTAAGTCCTGCCTGATTAATTTATGCTAAACTTATGCCGAATCTTTACATAATTGGTGGCGCTAACGGTTCCGGCAAAACCACTGCATCAATGAGTTTATTGCCCAATTTTCTCGACTGTTTTGAATATGTCAATGCAGACGCGATTGCGGCTGCACTTTCGCCATTCAATCCCGAGTCGGTAGCGATTACCGCCGGACGAATCATGCTAGAAAGACTGCAAACACTATCTAATTCTGGAACTGATTTTGCTTTTGAGACTACTCTAGCAGCCCGTAGCTTTGCAACTTTTCTCAGAAGTTGTAAAACAAAAGATTATACAATTAACCTAATTTACTTTTGGCTGCGATCGCCCGAACTGGCCGTAGCAAGAGTAGCCCGACGGGTAGCTAGCGGCGGTCATTCTATCCCAGAAGATGTTATCCGCCGCCGCTATGACAGAGGACTGCGAAATTTGATAGCTCTGTATTTGCCACTGTGCGACAATTGGATTATCTATGACAACTCTCACGAAACGGCTCAGTTAGTAGCAGAAGGGAGTATCGAGGAAGAACAGATAATCTATAATATTGAAAGCTGGAATCAAATAACTCAAAAATAAAATGAAACAATCAAAACCAAGACAACTTTTATCTACAAAGATTAATGTTGGAGTGAAAGCGGCAGTTGCAGCAGCTATTGAAAGACACCGCAAATTAGGTGAATCTATTGCTGTGTGGGAAGATGGGAAAGTAGTAATTTTAACAGCCGATCGCATTCCTCCAATATCGCCCGAAACATAAAACAAGTCAGTCGCCCAAAAAACCTACTCATATCCACACAGACTATGACATAATACTCTACTGTCTGCTTTTTAGCCACCTAAAATTCACCAAAAAGAATTGGTTTAAAGCCCAAACCCCGATCTGGAAAAATTAAAATCAGATTATTCATTACTCCAATCCTCGGACTTCTAGGTAAAGGTGGCCCCTCCGAAGTCAACTGTCAACTGTCAACTGTCAACTGTCAACTGAATGACATGAACATCCGCATCGGTAACGGTTACGACATTCACTGCTTAGTTCCAGAACGCCCCTTGATCCTCGGTGGCGTCCACATTCCCCACGAATTAGGCTTATTAGGACACAGCGACGCAGACGTACTCACCCACGCGATTATGGACGCGATGCTGGGAGCTCTGTGTTTGGGAGATATCGGCCTGTATTTCCCGCCAACTGACCCAAAATGGAAAGGTGCAGACAGTCTCGTGTTGCTGGCACAAGTCAATCAGTTAATATTAGATAAAGGCTGGGAAATTGGCAATATTGACTCGGTGGTTGTGGCCGAACGTCCGAAGCTGAAACCGCATATTAAGCAAATGTGCGATCGCCTTTCTGCTGTCCTACAATTAAAACCAGACCAAGTTGCCATCAAAGCTACTACCAACGAAAAGTTAGGGCCCGTGGGGAGAGAGGAAGGAATTGCAGCCTATGCTGTAGTTTTGTTAATGCTAAAATAGTTGTCAGGTTATGACAATTTTCCGCTAATTTAGGAGTCAAATCTATGCTTGCCGAAAACTTGAAAATCGAAACCCCAATCGACGTTGACATCATCGCTCTCGATAAGGACGATCGGGTAGTCGTGCTGATTGAAGTCAAAATTATTCAAGCTCAAGAAACAGCAGCCAAGCAGAAGATTACCGATCGCATGATATCTTGGATGAAAGCTGCCTTGGCAAAAATGTCCGAAGAACGCACACTCATTCCTTATGCCATGTTTGTTGACACCGAACAAATTCTGATTTTCAAATGGGACGGAGTAAATTTATCTGAACCTGTTTGTTCTCTAAACACTGGTGAGATACTTCGCAATTATGAGCCGGAATTTCACAACAAGCGGATATTTAAGCGATACCTAACAAGATTGATTGAAGCATGGCTGCGCGACTTAGCTTATAATTGGAAGTCTGAGATTCCAACTGCGTCAGAACAGATAGAACAAATCGGTTTGCTGCCACTGCTAGCAGGTGGAACGACAAAATCAGGAGTAGAAATTGGTGGCAATTTTATATATCGAGACTAACTTTTTGATGAGCATTGCTACAGGACGCGACCCTGATGCTAACAACTTGTTGTTAAGTGTACCGACATCAGTCAACATAGCAATACCAGATATTTGCTGCATGGAAGCACTATCAGCTTTAGAAGACGAGATCAAGCGACGCAACCGTTTTTTCGGTGAAATGCAAAAACAAATCAGTCAGCTAAAGCGAGATAAAACTTCACCATCTGCCCAGTCTCTTGTCTTCCACTTAGAGGAAGCCCTCACCGAGAATGAGGGGCTGCTCAATGATATTAATGCACGTCTTTTTAATGCTCTTGATTTGTTGGTTGCCAAGGTAGAAATGATCCAATTAACAGCGCAAATACTTCGAGAAAATTTGGATTCAATTTTTATTGAAGAAGACCCGACAGACAATTTAATTCTCAACTGCATTTTGAACCATGCACACTTACAACCTAATCAAGTTAAGGTATTTTTGAGCAATAATACAAAGGAATTTGGTCTGCCATCAGTTCAAGATGCTTTGCGGGAAGTAGGGATAACCAAGTATTTTTCGCGTACTGAAGACTTTCTAGGGTGGTTGCAATCTCAGTCGTAGTTGGACGGAAATGGTATATTTAAAAGCTATGAAAAATTCTACGATGTTATATTCAAAACTACGATCGCTCTTGATTTTACTGGCGGTAATTGCCGCGATAACTCTGTCTGCGTGCACTCCAGCCCGATCAACTAACTTAGCAAACAGACTCGTCGTTCCCACCCCCAGCGGCCCGGCCACCTTCAACTACCCGCTAAATCAGTCTGCATACAGCGTTTTTGGCTATATGTACGAGGGATTGCTCAACGAAAATGGCTTGACATCGAAGCTAGAACCCGGTTTAGCTGAATCCTGGGAAGTTTCTAAAGATGGCAAAAAGATTGTCTTCACCCTGCGAGAAGGATTGAAATGGTCGGACGGCGAACCGATGACAACTGATGATATTATATTCAGCTATGAAAAGATTTATTTCAATGAAAAAATTCCTAGCGGCTTGAAAGATAATCTGAGAGTTGGCATCAGCCGTCAATTACCAAAACTCAAAAAAATTGACAGCCGCCGCATTGAATTTTCAGTGCCAGAACCTTTTGCTCCTTTTATTAGATTTGCTGGGGGAATACCGATTTTACCAGCTCATATCTTGCAGGAAGCTGCCACCCAGACAGAGGCAGACGGCAAGCCTAAATTCCTGTCTGCTTGGGGTACGGATACTGACCCCAAAAAAATTGTCGGTAACGGCCAATACCGAATGCTGAGCTATACTCCCAACCAGCGCGTTGTTTTGGAACGAAATCCCTATTTTTGGCGCAAAGATACAGAGGGTAACAGTCAGCCTTACATCCAGCAAATTGTCTGGCAAATTATCGAAAATACTGACAATCAACTGCTGAATTTTCGATCGGGCGATTTGGATACTCTGGACGTGCAGCCGGAGGTGTTTCCGCTGCTGAAACGGGAGGAAAAACGCGGCAAATATACGATATTCAACGGCGGCCCAGACACTGGCAGCGTGTTTATGTGTTTCAATCTGAATAAGGGGCGTAACGCTCAAAATCAGCCGTTTGTAGACCCGATTAAGTCTAAGTGGTTTTTGAGTAAGGAGTTTCGACAGGCGATCGCCTATGGCATGAACCGCGACGCCATGACTAACAATATCTATCGCGGGCTGGGCGCACCACTACATTCGCCGATACCCGCGCAAAGTCCGTTCTACTTGTCTCCAGAACAGGGATTAAAAACTTACAGTTACAATCTGGAAAAAGCGAAAGAGTTACTGTTAAGTGCAGGATTCAAGTATAATAGTAACGGCGAATTGTTGGATGCTGAGGGCAACAAAGTGCGGTTTACTTTGTTGATGGCCGCAGGCAAAAAAGTGCGGGAGCAAATGGGAACGCAAATTAAGCAAGATTTGGGTAAACTGGGGATGGAAGTTGATACGCAGTTCCTGAGTTTTAACACTTATGTGGAAAAGCTGCGCCTGACTAAAAATTGGGATACTTACCTCGGCGGTTTTACCGGAGGTACTGAACCGCACAGCGGTTACAATATTTGGTCAGTCAAGGGGACTTTGCACAGTTTCAACCAGGGCCCGCAAGCTGGAGAACCGCCGATTAAAGGTCGGGAAGTTTACGACTGGGAGCAGAAAATTGATGACTTGTATGTGAAGGCTTCTCAGGAGCTTGACGAGGCGAAGCGCAAGGAACTGTATGGGGAGACGCAGCGGATTATCGCGGAACAAGTGCCTTTTATTTATATGGTGAATCCGCTGACTTTTGAGGCGGTGCGCGATCGCGTTTCGGGAATTCGCTATAGTGCTCTCGGCGGTGCTTTCTGGAATTTGTATGAACTGAAAATTGCAGAATAGTCATTATTGGTTCGTAGTGAGGACTTTAGTCCTCAGAAAGAAGGACTAAAGTCCTTACTACGAACCCATCTTAAGTAGTGAGGACTTTAGTCCTCAGAAAGAAGGACTGAAGTCCTTACTACGAACCCATCTTAAGTGTTGTTTGAGCCCAGAAGATATCATTAGTTCATGGAACCTGAAATTTTACAGAAGTTACTCGAATCTGTGGCGGCGGGCGATGTTAGCCCGATCGCAGCTTTGGACAAATTAAAGCATTTTGACTTTGAACAAGTCGGCGATTTTGCCAAAATTGACCACCACCGCACCTTAAGAACCGGTTTTCCCGAAGTCATCTGGGGCCCCGGAAAAACGCCAGACCAAATTGTTGAGATTATCGGGGCGATGCGCGGCCGAAATCCTGCGGTGATGGCGACGCGAATTGAACCAGAGGTTTTTGAGAAATTGCAGCAAAAAATACCCGACTTGTGCTACTACCAAACAGCTCGAATTTGTGCAATTTCTGATAAATCCTCCACTCCCCAGCATCCGGGTACAGTGACTATTATCAGTGCTGGAACAGCGGATTTGCCTGTGGCGGAAGAAGCGGCTGTGACTGCGGAACTCTGCGGTTTTGGGGTTCGGCGTTTGTGGGATGTGGGAGTTGCCGGCATTCACCGCTTGCTAAGTAATCGCCACGTAATTGATGATGCTGATGTGTTGATTGCGGTTGCGGGTATGGAAGGTGCCTTGGCGAGTGTGGTTGCAGGTTTGGCGGATTGTCCGGTGATTGCTGTGCCGACGAGTGTAGGCTACGGCGCGAGTTTTGGCGGGATTGCTCCTCTTTTAACTATGCTCAATTCTTGTGCGGCTGGTGTGGGTGTGGTTAATATTGATAATGGGTTTGGGGCGGCGATTTTGGCTTGTCAAATTCTCAGAACTTCTGCCAAAGTGGGGAGAATAGGAGAAGGCGAATAGAAGAAAGACCGGGCGGTTAAAATTGCGTTATTTTCTTCAGTCCGCGGAGGCGGACTTAGTTTGTGTAGACGCGGTTTCAACCGCCGTCTTATTTTTCGTCCCAACAGATGAGAACTAAAGAATACAGGCGGTATGATTCAAAGGGATTTGATATTACTTACCAGCCAGCCAAATCGGATAACCCGAAGAATCCTCAGCTTTCAACTTTTGCGCCTGATAACTTTTGCTCGTCCAATTAGCTACTGTTTCCAGACTTTCGGTCAAAAAACCTTCGCTACCAAACGCTTCAAATCCCAAAGTCCACGACGCAGTGCCGTTAACATTTAACTGAGTAATTTCTACAATACAGCCTTGGGGAATTGGGGCTTCGACAGGCACAGACATCAGCACGCCCGGGGCAGAAACTTGGTAAAGACGCTGGGCTCGCTTTTTTTTCACCCTCACCCACTTTCCAGTTGCGATTATATCCGCCGGTACTGGCGCCATCGTGTCGGCACATATCCACTTCAGCCATTTCTCGACTTTGCCTTCCCAGCGGTTGCCGAACTGCATCACCCCCAATTCTTCCTGCCGCCACTTTACTTGTAAATTTTTCCCGCGCAGTTTTACTCCCAAGTAGTCGCAACTAGGTATCAGCAAATATAAATCTTCTCGCTCTTCAGGCGGGGATAGATACCCGCCCAGACTCTCGCTTCCAAACCATTGCCCGATCGGTTTTGGCAGCGCACCGCTATAAAACCACCGCATTTCCAGACTGGCCCGCATAAATTTTTCCTCCATTCTTCCACTATTTTCGTCAAACCCAGACTGGGATTTGCCACACCATCGATTTTTGCGCCTCTCAACTCTATCCTCCCCCCTCCGGGGCCGTGAGTCTACTGTCTACAGTCATGCCATTGGAGATTTAAGATTTGAGATTTTAGGTTGGGAATTACTTATTCTATAGGGGTTTCGAGCTTGTCAGCCCGTTGGATTTTTGGGGGAAACTGGTATCTGAGTCGCGACTTTGAAAAAAAAACTCATAATCCTTTACATCTCTTCATAAGTCTGTTACATTAGTTTACATTACACCAAAAACAACTTAGGACACTGACATGGCTGACAGAGGCTTACTACTTGACAACGACGGTAAAATGAACAATTTTGCGATCGAGCCCAAAGTATACATTGACGATGAAGCCCGCACAGGCTTTACACCCTACGCAGAACGCTTGAACGGCCGACTTGCCATGATTGGTTTTGTTTCTCTCTTGGCTTTAGAAGTTTCTACCAAGCACGGACTGATTAGCTGGCTAACTAACCTGTAATAACTTTGTTTAAAATTAAACTGTACGGCTATGGCTTGCCAGCAATACACAATTGGCGATCCATAGCTTAACTATTTTTGCAAGGTTTGATGAGACAATTTAAATTAAATATTTTAGTGTTACGGTACTTGTAAAAATAATGCTCAAACGAATTGCAGCAATACTTCTGGTGGTTTTCTCTCTCAGCTTGACCGGTTGTGTCTCTGTAGCTACCGGACTCAAAAGCTACGTTGATACTGGCGACGGCTATCAATTTCTTTATCCTAACGGCTGGTTGCCGATCGCAGTTTCTAACGGCCCCGATGTGGTGTTCCGCGATTTGATCCAGCAAACTGAGAATGTCAGCGTGGTCATCAGTCCAGTGGCTGGGAACAAAACTCTCGCAGATTTGGGCACGCCAACGGATGTGGGATACAAGCTTAGCAAAAGTGCGTTAGCGAAGCCCTCGAAGAGGATCGCCCCGGCTGATTCCGGCCGCGAAGCTGAATTAGTCAATGCAGAAAGTCGGGAATCGCGATCGAAAAACTATTACATTTTAGAATACGCCGTCAAACTCCCAAACCAACAACGGCACAACTTAGCTAGCGTAGCAGTCAGCCGTGGCAAACTATTTACCCTGAACGTTTCCACTACCGAAGAACGCTGGCCGAAAGTCAAAGAAGCTTTTGAGAAAGTTGTTAAATCTTTCTCTGTTTATTAGGGTTAAAAAGTAATTTGACAGTGGGCATTGGGCATTGGGCATTGGGCATTGGGCATTGGTCATTGGAGGTAGAGCCTGGAAGGTTATTGGTAACAAATAACTAATGACAAATAATAACTGTCAACTGTCAACTGTCAACTGTCAACTGTCAACTGTCAACTGTCAACTGTCAACTGACTTCTTAACTTATGAAGACTCCAACTTTTGTATTAGCTTCAGCTTCTCCCGCGCGCCACAGCCTGCTAAGCAATGCAGGCATTCAAGCTGTGATTTGCCCCAGCGACTTTGATGAAGGGCAAATAAAAATGAGGGATGCTACTAAATTAGTGCAGGTTTTAGCAGAAGGAAAAGCTGACGCTGTAGCTAGTTTTTTGCTGGCTAATTCTCACCCGCAAATCCCCAATCCCAAATCGTGTGTAGTGTTAGGATGCGATTCAATTTTGGTCATTGATGGTGAAATTCACGGCAAACCCAAGGATGCCGACGAAGCAATCTCGCGCTGGCAAAAAATGCGCGGTAAAGTTGGCGAACTTTATACGGGTCATGCTTTAATTGATACGAGATTTGATAGCTTTGATGTGGCAATGGATCGATCGCTCATTCGCTGTCAAGTTACAAAAGTTTATTTTGCGGAAGTTACCTCGCGTCAAATTGCTGCTTATGTCGCTACGGGAGAACCTCTCGCCTGTGCTGGCTGTTTTGCACTCGAAGGCAAAGGCGGCTTTTTTGTGGAAAAAATCGAAGGTTGTCATACCAATGTGATTGGTTTGAGTTTGCCTTTGCTGCGGCAAATGCTCCGCGACATGGGATATGATGTGGCAGATTTCTGGCAATCTTAAACGGAACTTACCCCCTGTCGCGGTAGTTAGGCAGTCTAAATCGTTTGCTGTATATACGATAGAAGCATTTATTTGTCAAAAATAAGTAGTCATGTATGGTTGGCGATGGGAGCATCTCATTTTTGTAAAAAGCGTTTTTTCTTTGAGTGCGAGCTTAAGAGCTCGCGTATTGTACAATACGCGAGCTCTTAAGCTCGCACTATAATAATAAATGCAAAACTGAGATGCTCCCTTGGCGATCGCCCAAAAATTTAGTAAAATATCGCTTTTTTTATGTTCGCGTTGGCTATTTTTAGCATAATCTGATTCTTATAGCCTATTGAATTGAAGAAAAAAACGATGAAAAAGTTAATGCCCTTACTACTGAGTGCCGTATTACTCAGTAACGCTGTTGCTTGTCAGAAGTCAAACGAGCCGATCGACAAAACTTCTGCTCCGGCTAACCAAAGCAACGCTAGTTCCGGTAAGCTAAAAAATCAGGCAGCGGCCATCCCTGCTGGAACCAGTTTTGATACCATTCTCCAACAAGATTTATCCACGGGTAAAAACCGCAACAACGATCGTTTTACTCTGCGAGTCAAAGGAGGCGATAAAACTCTTAAAGATGCTGTGATTCAGGGACATCTGGAAGATGTCGTCAAAGCAGCTAAAGGCAAAAAAGCGAGTTTGCATCTAGTTTTTGATGACATTAAACTCGCAAATGGTGCAGCCGCTCCCCTTGATGTTACCTTAGTAAATACTCAGGTAGAAACCAAAACCAAAGGCAAGTTTGTTCAGAATGCTGGCATTATTTTAGCTGGAGCAGTGGCCGGTAAATTCGTTGGTGATAAAGCGAAATTCAAGCATGGTACTTTAGCTGGGGGTGCAGCAGCAACGGCTTATGTCTTGTCTAGTCCTGGTGGTGAAGTTGTCCTTAAAAAAGGAACCAATGTTAAGCTGAAACTTAAAAAGCCTCTCGATACGAGTCCATAAAAACCTGGTTTCTGACCACCCGTAATCTAAGAAACCGGGTTTTTTTGAGTTTCTACGCTGTCACCAACAATTTTCGTAAAAACCCGGTTTCTGGGCACTCGCGACCATCTAATAAACCGGGTTTTTTTCACAAATCCTATCCAAGGGCGATCGCACTATCAGACACAGAGGTAAATTGAAGTTGACTCGGCGAAACATCTTTCACCAAGCCCAAGATATTGCCGGTGCTAGCTTCCCGAATCACCGTCGCCTTAGTATCCAGAAATCTAAAATCAGCAGTTTGAATCGTTCCCGGAGGAACAGGGCCACTGCTCGCGTAATCTCTCGCATCACCAATTGTTAAAAACTTTTCCGTTAAAACAATATCATTTCGCGTCAGTCCTCCCGCCAATCCGATTACATCACCTTGCGCTGGATTGTAGTCAAGAATAAAATCCGCAGGCACTTGCTCTACGTTAGCAGGAAAAGTCCCAGCAGGACGTGGTTGATCGGAACCAATTTCACGCGAAGTTGCTCCAGCTTCTCTCCGGAGGACAAACAAATCTGCACCTTCTCCTCCCCAAAGTCTGTCAATTCCAGCATCACCGATTAGAGTATCGTTGCCACTTTCTCCTACTAAAGCATCACTGCCTTGGCCACCTCTAACAAAGTCATTTCCCGTGCCTCCATAGGCGTAATCATTGCCTTGATTGCCGCTGAGAATATCGTTGCCACATTCTCCGTACAGTATGTCAAAATCTTGACCGCCGCGAATAGTATCATTGCCACAACCTCCGATTAAAGTATCTGCGCCCCCATTCCCATTCATCAGTTCCGCACCACCGGAACCTCGGACAAAATCGTCGCCTGCTAAGGCTCGCAAACCTCCGGGAGTGTTGCGGAGAATTCCGTTGGCTAATTGAACTGTATCGTTGTTGGGAGTAAGGTCGAAAAAGTTGGGATCGCTAGGATTTGGCAAAGGCCCTGTGAGTAATCTGATGTTTGGTGGATCGGGAATAATTCGATCGGAGTCGATAGCTGAGGCTTTAACTGTTCCGAGATTTGTTTCTAACATTTAAGTTTTCCCTGATTGATTGATTGATTGATTGATTGATTGATTGATTGATTGATTGATTGATTGATTGATATGAACTTTCTAGACAGTCTTATTTTAATAAATGTTCCAATTAACAAATGTGCGTGTATTTGCGGTTAAACAAATTAAATGACTGTCAAAATTACCACAAATATTCAACAAGCACAGCTTATTGACACTTGGATGTAGCCCAAATCCGCAAATATTTTGAACTCTGTGTCAATCATTGTCGGGATCGCGTAATGTATTACCCGTCAGCAGTCAGTGTGGGAGAACCGACAGACTGCCAAATGTCATCAAACCTTGAGCAAAGTCAGGAATCGTTAATATGCAAGACACTGCGATCGAATCTATCAAAGCCAGAGAAATCCTCGACTCCCGCGGCCGCCCTACCATCGAAGCTGAAGTGTATCTAGCCAATGGTGTTGTCGGACTCGCCCAAGTGCCCAGCGGCGCGTCTACAGGCTCTTTTGAAGCCCACGAACTCCGCGACGATGACAAAAAACGTTACGGTGGTAAGGGAGTTTTGAAAGCGGTTGCTAACGTCGAACACAAAATTGCTCCCGCTTTGGCTAATCTGGATGCGATCGACCAACCATTAATCGATCGCACTATGATTGACTTGGACGGTTCCCCCAACAAGTCTAACCTCGGCGCTAATGCCATTCTCGGAGTCTCCCTAGCCACAGCAAAGGCGGCCGCCGAGACTTTACAAATACCCCTTTACCGCTACTTGGGTGGCGCTTTGGCTAACGTTTTACCAGTGCCTTTGATGAACGTCATCAACGGCGGTTCCCACGCCGACAACAACGTAGACATTCAAGAGTTTATGATTGTACCGGTGGGAGCACCTTCTTTTAAGGAAGCTTTGCGCTGGGGTGCAGAAGTATTTGCTAGTCTGGCTAAAGTCTTAAAAGACAAAAATTTGCTGACTGGTGTTGGCGATGAAGGCGGTTTTGCTCCTAATTTGGGTTCCAATCAGGAAGCTTTGGATTTGTTAATGATGGCAATTGAAAAAGCTGGCTACAAACCGGGTGAACAAGTTGCTTTGGCTTTGGATGTTGCTGCTAGCGAATTTTACAAAGATGGGAAGTACACCTATGACGGTGTGGCTCATTCGCCAGCAGAATTAATCGATTATTTGGATGGTTTGGTTGGACAATATCCGATCGTTTCCATTGAAGATGGTTTGCACGAAGACGATTGGGATAGTTGGGTGGCGCTAACTCAGAAAATGGGTAGCAGAGTTCAATTGGTGGGTGACGATTTGTTTGTTACTAATCGCACGCGCTTGCAAAAAGGGATTGATTTGAAAGCTAGCAATTCGATTTTGATTAAGCTGAATCAAATTGGTTCTTTGACTGAGACTTTGGATACGATCGACTTAGGGAAGCGCAACAGCTATCGATCGGTAATCAGCCACCGTTCGGGTGAAACTGAAGATACTACAATTGCTGATTTAGCCGTAGCGACTCGCGCCGGTCAAATCAAGACTGGTTCTCTGTGCCGCAGCGAACGGGTTGCTAAGTATAACCGTTTATTGCGGATTGAGGACGAATTGGGCGATCGGGCAATTTATGCTGGTGCGATCGGTTACGGGCCCAAATAAAATTTGGTAATGGGTAATTGGGAATTGGGAATTGGTGTCAACAACCAGGTCAAACGTAGTCACACATGGCTGTTTACCACCAAGGCTCGATCCCCCCTAGCCCCCCTTGAGAAGCAGGGTGGTTTTATTGTCGGGAAAAGAAATCTGAAACTACCAAAATTATCGCTCAAAGATTGGCTCGCGCTTGGGCGAAGGTACGTAGTTGCGCTTAAGCGCTCTTTCCTAATCTTATAAAGAGCGCTTAAGCGCAACTACGTACCTAATTTGTGTGACGACAATAAAACCACCCTGCCTAGCCCCCCTTGAGAAGGGGGGGACAAGAAGCATTCAAAGTCCCCCTTCTTAAGGGGGATTTAGGGGGATCGAGACTAAGCTACAAACGAGATTTATCAATGGTTTCAAACTTAAGTTGACACTGATCCCCATTACCAATTACCATGCCCCATAATCACGGATAGAAAGCCAATTGAGGCAAACCCAAAGTTTCTTCCCAGCCCATCATCAAGTTCATGCACTGGATGCCTTGACCGGCTTGACCTTTAATTAAATTGTCGATCGCCGACATCACAATTACCCTATCAGTACGCGGATCGACTTCCACGCCAATGTAACAAAGATTCGTGCCGCAAGCCCATTTTGACTGCGGATAAACCCCAGCCGGTAACACTTTTACCAAAGGAGAATTGCGGTAAAAAGCACTGAAAATGGTGATTAAATCTTCCCGCACCAATCCCGGATCGCGCAAATTTGCGTAAACAGTTGCCAGAATTCCCCGCACCATCGGCATCAAGTGGGGAGTAAATTGGACTTTGATATCTTGTCCGGCCAAGTGGCTGCAAACTTGCTCAATTTCTGGGGTGTGGCGGTGGCGGCCTACCCCGTAAGCGCCGATCGAATTGTCAGCTTCTGCCAACAACAGATTAACTTCGGCTTTGCGGCCCCCTCCCGAAGATCCTGATTTGGCGTCGATAATTGCTGTTTCTGGCTCGATCAGACCTTGTTTGAGTAAGGGGGCCAGGGCTAATAAACTAGCAGTGACGTAGCAGCCGGCACAGCCTACTAATTGAGCGTCTTTAATGCGATCGCGATACAATTCTGGCAAACCGTAAACAGCCGTTGCAGCTAAAGCAGAGTCCGATCGCTCGCCGCCGTACCAAGCTTTGTAAGTGTCCAGATTTTCAAATCTGTAGTCAGCCGACAAATCCAAAACTTTGCAGCCGCCTTCAATCAGCGTCGGTGCCATTTGGCAAGCTAAACCATTCGGCAGCGACAGAAACACAACTTCACATTTTGCCGCTATTTTATCTAGGTCGATCGCCTCAATAGTCAAATCAATGCAGTTAGTCAGATGCGGATAAAGGCTGGAAAAAGGTTTTCCCGCACTGCTATCCCCGCCTACATACACTACTTCTGCCGCTGGGTGATCCGCCAGCAGCCGCACCAGTTGTACGCCGCCATAACCTGAAGCGCCAACTATGCCTACAGGCACAGGTCTAACATCTCCCATTTTCCTTTATCCCCTCAGCCTTTGAAGTCAAAAACGCTTGAACTTTTGCTGCATTGTAGTACCAAACGCCAACTTTGGTAATAAAGAATTGTGTTGTTTTGTGATTGACGTGGATTTTTGTAAATTTTCCGGTGTTTGACCAAGAATTTCAACGGTGGTACCCGCCACGTGATTTATCCGTGGAATCAATCCCAAATCGAAAATCGAAAATCCTCTCTTCCCCCGAATTTATCCGTGGGCTCAATCTAAAATCTAAAATCTAAAATCTAAAATCGATTGACTCCGCCCAAAAACCAATACAAAGTCCCGCAGGGCTGTGGTGGAGAGGCCAAAATTTCAGACTCGCATTGAATCTTCCAGAGTCAATCTCAAATCTAAAATCTCCTATCTAAAAACGGATGTGCGATCGCCAAAACCCTAAAATTAAGCAACGGATGTGCGATCGTGCTATAAAATCTTACATAAATCTATCCATAAACCGGGGATTAACTTTTTTCGCTCTTTCCTCGAACCTCAAAGCTCAACATCCGTTAAATCCATTACACTCATCCGTTGCCGAATTTCCTATGGGAATAGTTGTAGAAGACGTATCAAAACAGTTTGGCAGTTTCCAAGCACTCGATCGAGTCAGCTTGAAAATTGAATCAGGTTCTCTAGTCGCACTGCTGGGCCCGTCTGGTTCCGGCAAGTCCACCCTGCTGCGACTGATTGCAGGTTTAGAAATGCCCGACTCCGGCAAAATCTGGCTGACAGGTCAAGATGCCACCAATACTAGCGTCCAAGACCGCAAAATTGGATTTGTGTTTCAGCACTACGCGCTATTCAAGCACATGACAGTGCGAAAAAATATTGCTTTCGGCATGGAAATTCAGAAAACTCCACCGACGAAAGTCAAATCCCGCGTAGAAGAATTGTTAAATTTAGTCCAATTGGGAGGATTGGGCGACAGATACCCGTCGCAACTTTCAGGAGGCCAGCGTCAGCGGGTAGCCCTCGCCAGAGCCCTGGCTGTGGAACCAAAAGTGTTACTGCTAGACGAACCTTTTGGAGCTCTCGATGCCAAAGTCCGCAAAGATTTGCGCGCTTGGTTGCGAAGACTCCACGACGAAGTGCACGTTACCACAGTCTTTGTGACGCACGACCAAGAAGAAGCGATGGAAGTTGCCGATCGAATTACAGTAATGAATAAAGGTAAAATCGAACAAGTAGGCACACCCGCAGAAATTTACGACCATCCAGCTAGTGCATTCGTCATGAGTTTTATCGGGCCTGTGAATGTCTTGCCCAGCAGTTCGAGAATGTTTCAAGACAACGGCTTTGACTCAGCCAACCCAGAAATTTTCTTGCGCCCTCACGACGTAGTAATTGAAACTACCGAAAATAGTGCAACAGTGCCGGCAAGAATCAGTCGCTTGATTCATTTGGGATGGGAAATTCAGGTGGAATTAACCTTAGATGACGGTCAAGTGCTGAATGCTAATTTGACAAGAGAAAGATTCGATAACTTGCAGTTGCAGCCGCAGCAAAGAGTGTTCGTCAAGCCGAAAGATGCCAAGTCATTTCCACTTTATTATTCTATCTGATATCATATCCTCTGAGAACAACACCATAAAATTGGTTTGTAGTAAGGACTTTAGTCAAGCGTAATGGATGCGGACGGGAGCATCTCATTTTTGTAAAAAGCATTTTTTTTATTATAGTGCGAGCTTAAGAGCTCGCGAGTTGTACAATACGCGAGCTCTTAAGCTCGCACTATATATAAATGCAAAACTGAGATGCTCCCGATGCGGACTCGCATTCCGAACGATCAAACACTCTGATCTCAATTCTTCAAACTAGAGCTAAATTGATATCGGACACAAAAAAATAAGGACACGGCATTGCCGTGTCCCTACTTTTTTATGCTGATAAGCTGTCGTGCATTTCAATTGCATATTCGGGACGGGCTAGAAGCCCATCCCACAAGACTTGAATTATTTCTTGACATACAGTTTAAATGCACAACAATTTTGCTGACAGCCTTTTTGACTTGTTGCTCAAAGGATGTCGCGCTTGTATTAGAAGGATTTTTCATCTTCTCGCTGTCAGCATCTCCCTGAACTTCATTAATCCCTTCATTAGCTTTTTTCTGAGTTTCTTCCAGAGACATCGGGTCTTTCAAAACAGCTTTTTGAGCTTCTTTCTCAATCCCCAAAAGTTGAGCTTCACCTTTGGTGGGGCTGCTGGTAACGGCAAAAGCTGTGAAAGCATTGGAAACAAACATCAATGCACAAAAACAAACAACTATTAAACTGCGAACTAAACGCTTGACTGGGAGGTTAAAGCTGATAAAAGACATACAAAATTTCTCCGTATTTAGAAGTTTTGATCGTTGAGATTGTTAACAGGCTGAATTTAACTCAATTTCTGCACAATCTTTAACTCAAGTTTGATAAAAGCCACTTGAATCAGCAGTGGCAATCAGTTAATTTGAGCTAATTAATATTTAGCTTAAATAACGGGGTTATGAAATCTTTCTCAGGGAATATTTGGGCTTTGTGTCTTCCGATAGTTGACACTCTCAGGGAGTCAACGCCACTGAGATTCTGCGGACAAAGTAGATTTAGGTAATACCCAAAGTCTAACTCTCGCTGGGAGTCGTCAAAGACCGTCTACCCAGTTGGTTTAAGCTTACACCTAACTTACTGGCTACTTTTCTCAGAATAATTAAAGTCAGTGAAGGAGTCGCCCCCTCCACTGCTCTCCAAAACGGAACGTGATAGTTTCCCATCATTGGGCTCCTCAATAAAACGGCTGTTGT
>NZ_JAEQDD010000037.1:0-12345 GCF_020737885.1 Microcoleus sp. PH2017_34_RAT_O_A
TGTGAATATCTGCTGGTCAGTCAAGCTGAACCATATATTGAACAATATCACAATCTCGATCGCCCGTCGGGCGATCGCTGGCAATGGCAAGTGTACGATGGGATTGAAAGGGCGATCGTCCTGCACAGCTTAAATATAGAACTGCCGATGGCTGAAATTTACCGCCGGATTAGTCTTTAAGGGCGATTTATCTATCTTTCTCATCTCTCCACACACAAAAACCGGGCAACTTCACAGCTACCCGGCAATCTAAACTTTAGACTTCAGATAAATCTAAAATCTTCAACCTAAAATTATTAAACAGCGACAGTCTTCTTAGCAGAAGAGCTCAATTCGCCCTTTGCATACTTAGCTGCAAAATCATCCAAAGACATTTGCTTGATCTTTGTACCGTGACCGGCGCAACCGAAAGAGTTGTAGCGATCGCTACAAACTTTCTGCATATACTTGATCGACGGCTTCAAGAAGTGGCGCGGATCGAATTCATCTGGCTTAGCAAACAAAGCTTCGCGCACCGCAGCGGTAATCGCCAAACGGTTGTCAGTGTCGATGTTGATCTTGCGAACGCCGCACTTGATGCCTTTTTGAATTTCTTCGACAGGTACGCCGTAGGTTTCGCGGATAGTGCCGCCGTTGCTGTTGATGATTTCCAGCAATTCTTGGGGTACAGAAGATGAACCGTGCATTACCAAGTGAGTATTTGGCAGGCGGCGGTGAATTTCTTCAATGCGGCTGATTGCCAAAATTTCGCCAGTCGGTTTGCGGGTGAATTTGTAAGCGCCGTGGGAAGTGCCGATCGCCACTGCGAGAGCATCAACGCCGGTTTGCTCGACGAAATTAACAGCTTCTTCAGGATCTGTCAGCAATTGATCGTGGGAAAGCGCGCCTTCAAAGCCGTGGCCGTCTTCTGCTTCGCCCATCCCTGTTTCCAGAGAACCCAAGCAACCCAGTTCGCCTTCAACGCTAACGCCGATCGAATGAGCAACTTTCACCACTTCGCGAGTAACTTCAACGTTGTACTCGTAGCTGGCGGGAGTCTTAGCATCCGCTTCCAAAGAACCGTCCATCATCACGCTGGTGAAACCTTGGCGCATGGCAGAATAGCAAGTGCCGGGGGCATTGCCGTGGTCTTGGTGCATGGAGATGGGGATGTGAGGATAGGTTTCAACTGCTGCCAAAATCAAGTGGCGCAGGAAATTTTCGCCAGCGTAGGAACGAGCGCCGCGAGAAGCTTGCAGGATCACAGGGCTGTTGGTTTCGTCAGCAGCGCGCATGATCGCTTGGATTTGCTCCATGTTGTTGACGTTGTAAGCCGGTAGGCCGTAACCATTTTCAGCCGCGTGGTCGAGCAGCAGTCGCATAGGTACAAGCGCCATAGATATTCCTCCTAATTATTTGTGTTTCTGGACAGTGGATTTTGAACAAGCTGAATTCTTACGATAATCTTAAGACAATTTGTTGCCGATCGCGCATTATGTTTCCAGATTTCAATTTAGGCTTAAAAAATCCACATTGCCCAAAACTAAATTCGGGGCAATCCCGCTGGGATTGCCCCGAATTCGTGATGAAAGCTAGATTTTATTCTGCTTTCTACTTTTTACGTTCTGTCTGAAAAATGGGTCGCCCGGGATTTGAACCCGAGACCAATCGGTTAAAAGCCGAATGCTCTACCGCTGAGCTAGCGACCCGCGAAAACATTGTTACCGCACACAATTTCTAATAGTAGCACCCATCATTTCAAATAGCAAGTGTTTTTCAAAAAAAAGTTGCAGTCATGCGAACCAGCATCTCGCAAGTCGCTCCCGGCTGCAAATAAATCAAGTGTTCGCCAGTATTGAGGGCATTTCTAGGAGCCGTCCAAGGTTCCAAACAGTAAAAATCCTTGCCTTTCAAAGTCCAGAAAACCAACTTCCCATAGCTGGAGTTGTAACTGACGGTGAGCCGCAAGCCGCGGGCCTCGTCAGTTACAGTAGCAGCAAGACCTGTCAGTTCGTCAAAGGAAACATCTATTTCGTCGAGAGTCGGGTCAAAAACCCCTGTGAAATAACCTTTCTGGTGAGTGTGGTGATCTCTGTACTGCATCCCGGGAATCTCAAAGCGCAGATTTGTCTTGTCGGGTGCTAAAAAGTAAGGATGCAAGCCGCTAGCAAAGGGCATTGGTTCGTCACCAAGATTGGTGTATTCCTGCACAATTTCCAAAGAATTGCCTTTAATTTGATAAGTAAAAGCTAATTGGAAATCAAAGGGATAAACAGTCTGGGTTTTCTCGCTGCTTTTGAGCACTAGGGTAAGAGCCGCGCAACCCTCGGTAAATTGTTCCGTCGCCGTCCAAGGCAAGTCGCGAGCAAAGCCGTGCTGTTTGAGCTGCCGCTCCACTCCCTTGTGGGTGTAAGTGTCGTCGGGGAGATTGCCACAGATGGGAAACAAGATGGGAATCCCGCCGCGTACAGTCCGATCGGGATTGGCGAACCGTTCCGCGTCCAAGTAAAACATTTCTTTGCCTTCAACCAGCCAGCTAGTGGCAATACCGCCCCGTTCCGGCACAACTTCTAGGGTAGAGTTTGCGGTTTCGTCGGAGAGGATATAGGTTTTGTACTGCTTTTGCTTCAGCGCGATCGCAAACACATTTGTCATTGTTAGTAGGTCGTCGATCATTGGTTGTTAGTAAATCGGTCGTTATTAATTGGTCGCTGGTAGTTGATTTTCGCCCATCACCAGAAAGAATTGGTTGAAAGCCCGCCCGATCGGGAGAAATTAAAATCAGACTATTCATTACTCCAATCCTCTTCCTTCTAGGTAGAGGTCGCTCTCAAACTGTCAAGCGGTCAACTGTCAACTGTCAACTCTCGGACTCCCACTGGCCGTCCCCACGTTCGCAGCTATAGGAGGCAGGGCGAGCCGCAGCGAGCCGCGATCGCTGCTTTTGCCGGGAACGACTCTGTTTGTCGGCTGCTCTTTGAGTGCGACTTTGAAAGATACATCGCCAGTTGGGGGAATATAGCTTTGGGGACTGAGTACCCCTCCCGAACTCGGAGATGGGGGCGAAATAAACGGTTCTTTGATGAATGGTTCTTTGGTAAACGGATCTGGTTCCCGGCTGGGATTTTCAGGTTTAGTGCGATAGACGCGCGATGGCAAATCTTGACTCGGAGGCGGGTTCGACGACCTAGCAGGCCCTGCCCCGTTCTGGAAAACTGAGGAGTTGTCCGGCTGTTTGGGCAAAGCCGGTACAGCGGGCAAAATCGGAGTAGGTTTGGGTTGTCCTGGGCCTGGCAGATTGGTTTCTCCTGTCAGGGGGACTGGGGAAGCCGACCCGGGCCCGTAGGTACCGCTTTTTGGTGCTCCTGGCAAGGTCGAATTTGGAGTTTTTGGTGCCAATCCTGGGTTGATTGGGGCCTCTAGAACCACAGAAGAGCGCATCGGTCGATCGAATATACTAGAAATTTGTTCGACGCGTTTGAGGATGCGATCGCCCGCTGCTCCATTCACCACTTTCGGCTGAAACTTTTTCACCTCCACAGGCAAAAATTCTACCTTCATATTCCTGTCTTTGAGCGATACTTTCAGGACTGCGGTATCGTAATCGCTGCGAGCATTCGCGCCGAATATAAAATTACCCAACGAGTAAACAATCGGGCGACCCTTGTAAACTTCGGCACCTTGTAGGACATGGGGGTGGTGTCCCACTACCAAATCTGCACCTTGATCGATCGTGAACCGAGCCAAATCTATCTGCCAGTCCCCGGGATAATCTGCCAATTCGACTCCCCAGTGGTAATTAACAATAATCCAGTCTACCTGACCTTTGAGAGCTCGAATATCCTCTGCCACCCGATTGTTACGCCGGGGGTTGGTGCCAGCCTTACCTTGGTCGGCAGCATGAAGGTCAGCATCGTAATAACCGAGGTACGCGATCCGCTGACCCTTAACCTCAATAATATCTGGACGCCTTGCTTCTTTGATATCTCTACCGGCTCCCAGATGCCCTATACCAGCATTATTTAGAGTATTTATAGTTTCCACCAGCCCCGGTTCCTCGTAATCCATAGCGTGGCTGTTTGCCAGATTGACAATATCCACTCCTCCTGCTGTTAATACTTTCACCGATTCTGGATCGGCTTTAAAATTTAATTGTTTTTTGCCAGAACCCAAGGTAGAGCGAGTCAGGGGGTTTTCTAGATTAACCATCGATACATCTGCTTGCCGGTACTCGTCCATATTGGCAAAAGCCCAATGGTAATCGTTGCCAGCAGATGCGGCGATCGCATCCGATAGATTCACATTTCCTCCGAACATCAGCGTTACGGTGGGGTCGTAGGGATTAGCAACCTGCTTTTGTTGCACTACAGGTACTAATTCTAAGGCCGCTTGCACCGCATCCGGACGTTTGGGAGGCGGCCCCGACATTACCGCAGCTTGCTGGTAAGGGGAGGCTGGAGACATTAGCCGTAGGGCTACAGCCTCGTGGTAGCTCAGCCAACACCCTAAAATAAATGATGCCAGTGCCGAGCCCACTAGCAGCAGAGAACGATATGTTTTAAATTTAACCCAATCGACGACTAATAGGGAACGGTAACGCCGCTGGTTGCGGTTTGCCGGAGTCACTATTCGGACTGACTGTTTCCAGAGAATCTCTGGTTCCCCAGCCAAGCGCGCGTGAATTCGCACTCCTTCTACTGCTGGCGAGTTGAGTCTCCAGAGTTGGTGACAAATAAATTTAACTAAGCCTTCGCGGAGAGTGCTCCCCAGTAATGTATTCTCTGGTGCAAATCCGCGTTGGAATTCTACTAGGATTTGGACGCAGCCGGCTTGAGCCTGTTCGACGCGGGCATAAATCCCTTCGGGTCGCAGCAAGCTGTCAATCCAGTAATTCAGGGCCTGAAAGTTGCCCGATCGCGCTAGCTCCAAGATAGACGGCTGCGACCAATTTTCTGCATATACCATCAATTAGCCTCCTTAACACGTTCGAGCGATGACTTCAATTTGTTTTGAACGGAACTACAATTTTTTTAGCTTAACCGCCACTTCGCTGCCCGTTTTGAAGCTAGTTGTTGGTCGCCACCATTTTTTACATTTAGGTGATGCTTGCTGTCAGTGATTTTTATCACATTTTGGTATCTGGATTGTAGATTTTTGATTTTTGATTGGAGATTTGACATTTGAGATCGATTGAAATACTCACCGACCGTCGCGGACGGTGATTCTTGACGCTTCACCGACTGATGCTACCGGAGTAGTCTTACTCTGTCTCTGCGCCCATTTAGAGTCGTGGCGATTCCCCATCCCGACTTGCTCTATATTTTTAGCAGCATTTTCGTCTCTATCTTGCTCAGTGCCACAACTCAGACAAAGCACTGAACGAATAGATAAATCTATTTTGCCCCATTTGAAGCCACAGTCTGAACAAACTTGGCTAGTCGGTTCCCATCTACTAACTACTTTAAACTCCCTGCCAAACTTCTCAGACTTGGCCTCACAGAGAGTCCTAAACTCCCTCCACCCTTGCAAGCTAATCGCTCTGGAAAGCCTCCGATTCTTGACCATTCCCGACACGTTCAAATCTTCCAAAACAATCACTTGGTTTTCGTTGACTATTTTGGTTGATAATTTGTGCAGAAAATCTTTACGGGTATCAGCAATTCGGTTGTGCAGCTTGGCGATTTTGATTCGAGTTATATTTCTCCTCCTAGAATCTTTGGGTTGACGGGCTAACTTACGCTGTAGTTTGCGAACTCTTCGGTCTAGCTTTTTATAGCTAGGGCTTTGGGCTTTTTCGCCATTGCTCATCACCGCAAAGGTCTTAACCCCTAAGTCTATCCCAATACTAGGATTTTTCGCCTCAATCTGAGTTGGTTGAATCTCTACTACAAAGCTCAGAAAATACCGATTAGCACAGTCTTTGATGACTGTAACAGAACTAGGTTCTGATGGTAATTCTCGTGACCAAACGGGTTTGACAATACCAATCTTGGCTAGATAGACACCATCACCTTTGAGCGAGAATCCATAGCGAGTGAGTCTTGCCGATTGACTATTCGTCCTCTTTTTGAATTTAGGATAGCCAATTTTACGACCTTTCCGCTTTCCTTTACCGGAGTTGAAAAAGTTCTTGAAAGCCGTTTCTAAATCCGCTACAGATTGTTGCAACGGGATGTTTGATACTTCACTTAACCAAGCTCTTTTTTCAGTCTGTTTTGCCTGAGTAATTACTACTTTTTGAAGTTCGGCAGATTTGGGTTTCTTTTCAGACTGTTTAGAAAGGGCAAGAGCATCATTCCAAACTACCCGAACACAACCAAACAATTGAGCCAATTTCTGTCGTTGTTGGTCGGTTGGATAGAATCTGTATTGATACCTTGCTTTCATTGTTTTCGGTTCTTTACTTTGTTCTATTATACTACAATACCGTTTACTTAAGAGCGCCATGGGGGTAAAACCCTATGAGAAATAGATACGGAGATTGCTTCGTTCCTCGCAATGACCATCTTAAGTAAACCGTATTGTATTATACTAGGTTTTACTGATAGAATTAGGAAGATTCAAAGAAAATTAAAGCCGTCCTAGAAGGACGGGGCTTGTTACCCGCTTTTTTGGTCAAGGGATAATTGAAGTTGAGATTTTCCAATTTTAGCGGTAATTGCGGGCGATCGCGATCGGCAAAAAAGATGCTGCTAGGGGCGATAACTCGTACAAGGCGTGTCAACAACCCGCTAAGTAGTATTGTCTGCTGGCGAGCGAGTCAGTTCGATTTATGGTTTACAATTCGGGAAATTTTCGTTCTCTAACTTCTAGGGAATAATCTTGGACAGCTTGGGTAATTGTCGATCGCAAATTGACGTAAGCTTTCGCAAAAGGCGGTTGTTTTTCGGAAAGTCCCAACAAATCGGAAGTAACCAAAACTTGTCCGTCGCAGTGTGCCCCCGCACCGATACCAATGGTGGGAATAGTTAATTTTTGGGTAATTTGAGCAGCTAAGTCTGGGGGAATGTGTTCTAGGACGATCGCAAAGGCACCTGCTTCTTGAAGTGCGATCGACTCGGCTTTGATGCGATCGGCAGATTCGGCTGTTTTGCCTTGTTTTTTGTAACCGAGTTGGTGTACCGACTGGGGAGTTAAACCAACGTGACCCATCACCGGAATCCCGGCGGATGTTAGCTGCAAAACGGTAGCCGCCATTGCTGGATATCCGCCCTCCAATTTTACAGCTTGAGCGCCAGTTTCTTTCAAAACTCTCCCGGCCGAGTGCATGGCTTGCTGGGGACTTTCCTGGTAAGTCAAAAACGGCAAATCCACAACAACTAATGCTTGCTTGACTGCGCGACGGACTGCTTTAGCGTGGTGCAGCATTTCATCGAGGGTTAGCGGTAGCGTAGTTTCGTAGCCCAATATTGGCATGGCGAGGGAATCGCCGACTAGGATGATGTCAGTGCCTGCTTGGTCGAGTAGTTGGGCGATCGCATAATCATAACCGGTCAGCGCCACAATTCGACGCCCTTGCTGTTTCCACTGAATCAGTTGATGTGTAGTTACTGCCATTTTATTGCAAAAATATATAGCCTTTTTTAGATTGATGAGGTACTATGCGGCATTGGGCATTGGGCATTGGGCATTGGGCATCGGGCATCGGGCATACCTCACTTTTTTGAGAACCGCTATAGCCTTTTTTAGATAGATGAGATATCAATACTTCGGACAGTTTTAGGCACGATTGAATATTTAAAACCCATACTAGCTATTGCTTGGACTATTTTTTCAAACTTTAAGTTTAGCCTTCAGGCAAGAAAAAAAGATTAAAAATGCCAAGGCTTGTGCTGTAAAGATTACAGAGGCTTTAAAAAATTGTCCGAAGTATTAAGGTATGTCTGGCAATTGCTAATTGCTAATGGGGAGGAAAGGTTTTGAACCACAAGTTTTTCGGTGATTGCCGATTACCTTTTTATCTGAGTAGCGATTAGCGATTAGCGATTAGCGATTAGCGAATCGTACCTCATATTTCGATCGAACTGCTATATGAATTGTCGATCGCCAATTTTTGCCTAGTCTCGCTCGAACGCCTCGCAGCATCCGCTAATTTCAAAGCGTACAAACTACTGGTATTCTTGACGTACAACGGCGTACCGTTTAACAAACAGTCTAACACCATATCCGTATCCTTAGCAAACAAACCGCGCCGCGTTCCTACTGCGATCGCCTGCCGAGTTTCTCCCTGAATCAATTGACCGGATTCGGGAGTAAAAATCAGCGTTCCTGCTTCTCCGTAGATGGTAAAAATGTTTTCCGACTGCCAAAAAGTCTCTCCTTTTCCATAAACAGCTTCAGCGACAACGCCATTGGTAAAGCGTAACTGTGCGTTGCACAAACAAGCTTTGTAGAAATCCGGCTGAGTGTCCCAAAATTGAGTTTGACAGTTAACGGTTCCGACTTCTCCGAACAAATCAGTAAATCGGTGAAGTCGAGAAATTGCCCCGATTAAGGGAAAGCCAAATAGGGAATGCTGAAAAGTCCAGCGCTGCGGTACGGTACGCTGAGGGGTAATAGTAATGTAGCGGGCATAAAAAACTTTACCGATTAATGGTAAGGATTCTTTGATTGCTTGATGCAAACCGCCTAACAGTTCGATGTGTTCGATGTGGAGGAGTTTTTGCTTTTGGGCGGCAAGGGCGATCGCCCTTTCGGCCTCAGACACATCTAAAGATAGAGGATATTCGACCACAACGTGCTTGTCATTTTCCAACGCCGCCAGGACGATCGCCCCATGATCGCGGTTCACTGTACAGACAATTACCAAATCTAAATCATCTCTTTCTACCAACTTGCGCCAAGAAACCTCAGCCTCGGCGCCGAATGTTTGACAAAATGCTGCGGTTTTATCCGGGTTGCGGCCCGCGACTGTTACTAAGTGCGATCGGGCGTCAGCTACCAACGTCTCGGCCCTCAACTTAGCCGCAAAACCAGTACCCACAATCCCCACGCGAATAGGAGAATTTACTTTAAAACCAATGCCAGTATTGATTTGAGTCATAGGATTTTAGATTTTAGATTTTAGATTTTAGATTTTAGTATAGTTAAAGACTTGCAGTGCAGGAGCCCAGAGTTCCATCGTGCAGATTTTAGGCTGTGGTGCGATTTAGGCGGGCTTTGAGCACCCAAGTCTGGTGCGATATATCGCAACCGCCACATCGGTGAGGACATAAATAATCTCATGAATAGAGCCGATACCCTTTAAGCATAAATGGTTTGATTCCCGTAGTGTGCAACTGTCCACTGTGCAACTGTCCACTGTCCACTGTGCACCTGTCCACTGAGGGCGGGCACGGCGGGGCACCGCCCCTACCAACTGTCAACTGTCAACTGTCAACTGTCAACTGTCAACTGTCAACTGTCAACTGTCCATGGCTGCGGGGACAAATTCCAGCAAGTCTGGCTGAAAGTCGATGACACACCCCATAGCAAAAATCGGATTTTTTGGTTGTCGGGTTCAAAATAGGATTTTTTTCTGCAACCGGGTTATTTGGCGTAAGTCTTGCGGCAACAGTATCACAAGGCTGAGCGCAACATAGGTATAAGTAATCAAGATGAAATTAGAAAAAGTTATAACTAATCCCATTCAAATCTTTTGTAAATAAGTGTTGCAACCTTACTTCTTTCCCCTACTATCATAAAGGGAACGAACCTAAGAGCTCACCTCAAAGCTGATAGAGCCTTGAAGTTTGCATTAGGAAAACTTATCAATATTGTTGAATTTTTGAGAGGATTAGTGCATGGCAACTTACAAAGTTACCCTCATCAGCGAAGCCGAAGGAATCAACCAGACCATTGACGTTGATGACGATACTTACATTCTTGATGCTGCCGAAGAAGCAGGACTCGACCTCCCGTATTCTTGCCGCGCTGGAGCTTGCTCCACCTGCGCTGGCAAAATTACTGCTGGCGAAATTGACCAATCTGACCAATCTTTCTTGGATGATGACCAAATCGAGGCCGGATTTGTTCTGACCTGCGTCGCTTATCCTAAGTCTGATTGTACGATCGAAACTCACCAAGAAGAATCCCTCTACTAAGAAAGGATTCACAGGCGCGGTGCGCTAATTAACCCGGTTTCTTGTTTGCGTAATTGAGCTGTTTCAGCTTAATTACGTTAAGAAACTGGGTTTTTGTATGGAAAGATGGCGACAAAGATCCGACGTGCGGTTAGAAACCGCGTCTATACAAAAAATGTCCGCAGCAGACGTACGGTTAGAAACCGTGTCTATACAAACGATGTCCGCAGCAGACGTACGGTTAGAAACCGCGTCTATACAAACGATGTCCGCCTCCGCGGACTGAAGAAAGAAGATAACGTAATTTTAACCGGCCACTCTTCAACCCACGCACCATCCGGGTTTTGTTTGTCTAGACGCGGTTTCAACCGCCGAATCTTATGCCGAATCTGATGCTATTCCCGCCAAAATGTAATGGAATCGTTGAGGGGCACAACTTGAGCGCCGGGAAAATAAAAACTCAGAATACGATCGCCATTCCAGCCCAAATTAGCTAAATTGTAAGAACCAGTTTGACTCATTCCCACGCCGTGTCCGAAACCGCCTCCGACAAAAGCATAGCCGTTAAGAGTTTTGTCAGGATTGTAAATTGGATCTAGATAAAACAGCGTGCTAATCGGCGGATAAAAAGCATTGCGAATCTCATCTTTGTCAATATCGATGGGGCCCAAATCAGTTTGTACCTTCATTTGCAAAACTCGACCAGCCGCCGACCTTTCCACCACTTCAACTTTGGTGAGAGTTTTAAAATTAGCTAGCGGGTGCTTTTTCTTCTGAAGATACTGCCGCAGAAATCCACCAATTGATGTCAGTGAGACTTCTTCGCGCCAGCGGAAGGTTTCTTCTTTTTCCTCATTAAAGCCTGCTTTGAGAGTCATAAAGCGGCGGAAGTTGGTTTCGTCAGACAAGCTCTGCTTTGTCAAGTCCCAGAGGTTTTTGGGGGAATCGACGATCGATCGCAAATATGGACGTTCCGGGCCGTGCCACACATCGCCAAAAGTCGCCGTTACGCCGCCGCTAGACGCTGAATAGAGCGCGTCTACGAGCTGATTTTCGTAAGTTAGGACTAAACCTGCTGTTTGGGCGATCGCGCGATCGCTCTGCGGGAAAACTTCGGTCAAACCTTTATAAACTTGACAGTTAACATCAGCGCACAACTCGTAATTATCCACAGCAAACCGGCGCAAATTTCTCAGCGCGTAAGTTCTCGCCAAAATAGTTTGAGCGACAATCGAAGCGTAGGGCGAAAAAGCCCCTATTTCGTGAGGAACAACACCGCGCAAATAAGTTTCCGTCGGCACATTATTGACTAAAGTATAAGTACCGTAAGAATTTTTTTGTAAGTGCAAACTGCCACCGTAACGGCGAGTTTGTTGAATAGCTTTTTCTGGATCGATAGCTGTCGCCTCTTGGGTAGTTTGTTCAAATACCTCAATTACATTTTTTCCCGCCGTGACATCCAACTCATTGCGGTTGAAACGAAAGCCATTTAAAAGCCAAAACGTTTGAGGTATTTGTTTAAAAACTTTCGTATCTAAAAAAGCAGTTTTGTTACCTTGAGCTTGCAAACTTTGCAACAGCCAGCGCCGCACTATAGGAGAATTATAAGTATCTCTTTTTGCCCAAACTTGCCAGCGCAAAGGTTGAGCAATTTCCACATCAATACCCTTGGCGCGCCACTGATTGGCGCTATCTTCTGCACTCTCAAAACTGCGGTGGGAGCTCAGAACAACTCGTTCTTCTACTAATGGCGCTTCCAGAGGTTTATTCGCTATTTCTAGCTGGATGCTGGCGGTAGTTTTAGTTTCTATGCCTTGGGGAGTTTTGTAACTTAATGTTAAGCGATCGCCAGGTAAAGCTTTCAGCGTCAGTTTATCGGTGGGTTTGGTGCCAAACCGCTGCACCACGCCGATTTTGATGAGTCTATTTTGGGGAGTTTGGGCGTATCCAGCAGCGTTGGAAAGGGGCAACAGGCACAATGCGGTGAAAACAGTGCTAGAAATGCAGCTAAACCATTTGTAATTGGGAGTTGGAGGTGCTTGAGCGAACACGGTTATCTATCTCCCGATAGTTGAAATTTGGGGATTTGCGATCGCTACGTTAGCACATTTGGCCGCTGGTACAGCGAAATTCCCAAAGATATGCCAGTCGTAGGGTGTGTCGCCTGCGATAAATGCCTAAAAGAGCGACTTTTCGAGCAAAATAATTGTGTCCTCAGAAACCGGGTTTCTGCGTAGATTTCTCGCCACTAAACACAAAATTTCGTAGAAACCCGGTTTCTAGCCTCCCATAAAAATAGTTGTGT
>NZ_JAEQDD010000037.1:12387-52453 GCF_020737885.1 Microcoleus sp. PH2017_34_RAT_O_A
TCTCGCCACTAAACACAAAATTTCGTAGAAACCCGGTTTCTAGCCTCCCATAAAAATAGTTGTGTCCTCAGAAACCGGGTTTCTGCGTAGATTTCTCGCTACTAAACACAAAATTTCGTAGAAACCCGGTTTCTAGCCTCCCATGAGAAGCCTGAAACTATCCAACCTTTAGGAACTGGTTTTTCACATACTCCATCAATACAGGCTGGAGTGTGAAAAGCGTTTTCTCACCTTGTTTCACTTTTTCAATTAATAAACGCCGTCTCAAGGATTGCACAGCTTGTAATAAGGCTGATGGGGATAATTCCAGATTGGCTGAAAATTTGGATATTTCAACTGGTGTGGCTTCACGAGCTAACCAGGATATCACTTGTTTTTCTGAGTCAAATAGGCGATCGCACTGCTGGTGCAGCAGAGATTCTAAATCACCTAAAAATAGGGTATCATAGGAGAGAAACTCGGAAACGCTGCCGCCGAATAAATCTTGAATCATAGTTGCAACTATATTTAACCATAAGGGATTGCCTCGGTAAAGGTCAATCAGTTGTGACCATTTCTCCTCTTCTGCTAATCTTTTCTCTCTGAATATTTCCCGTGCTTCCGCGCCCAAACCGTTGAGTTGCAGCGATTTACAAGGACGATTTTCGCCTTCTAGGGCCGCAATTTCTCTGGGCTTTTCCCAACTCAGGAGGATTAGGCAACTGTTGTGGGATGATGCTGCTAATTCTTTGAAGAATGTGCCGTAATTTTCATAGCCTGGTTGGTAATTGCCTGCGAGTTGTCCGCTGCTGAAAATTGTTTGTATGTCATCAAGGATGATGAGACAGCGGGATGAACGCAAATGCTCAATAAGTGATGGCAATTTAATTTCTTGTTGCTGCGAAACGAATTGAATTAAGTTTGTTTGCAGGGTTTGCAGGGGTGGAGAATTGCGGAGACTGCGGTAAATAATATAGTCAAATTCATGTTGAACTTCTGGGATTAGTTGGAGAGTTAGTGACGTTTTGCCAATGCCAGATAAGCCGTATATGGTGATGAGACGGGTGCGGTTTTCCCAAATCCACTGCTTGAGGATGGTGAGTTCAGATGTGGGGTTATAGAATAAGTTGGGTTCTGGTGCATCGGATAAGTCTAGTCGTTTTTTAGGCTGAGTATTGCTACAGGTCACCTGATTCTGCTTTTCTAACTTTGCTGTTTCTAAGGATTGAAGATAGTTCCCACAAACCAGAGCTATTTCATTCTCTTGTAGGGGCGGTGTCCCCGTGCCTGCCCGAGCTCTCAAACACATACAAAATGTAGACAAATAGGGTCGGCGTAGGGACACTACCCCTACAAAATTATCGTTTTCTTGAGAATGAAACAGCCCTATTCCCAAAACACTGGAATTATCATTTTGTGCAGAATATTTTCCAATTTTTGATTCAACTATGGATAATTGCAATCTTTCCACTGTATATCCAAAGTTAGATTGATTGATGTCTTCACCTAATATCTCTGATAAAAGCTTCCATAATTGTGCTGCGACTTTCTTGACATGAGCTTCGCTACGGTGGCAGTTTGTGGCAATTTCCGGGTATTTCTGGCGTTGCCAAGTACCGCGCAGTATACCTTCTTGTAGGTGATTGAGGTGTTTGCCTGTCTTAGTGAATAGGATTTGGTCAGCTATTTTTAAGACTTCTTGAATGTCCATAGGTCGAGTCGAGGTTTGGGTTTTGCCTATTGCAATCCTACCTTATCCTACTATTTGATATTTCAGCCACTAAATCCTACTTTATGCGACTGAGATCGATCGGGATAGGTAAAAGAATCCCTACTAAATCCTATTGATTTGACTTGATTTCAGTATTTTTTTCACATATGCTAAGAATTCAGGACGAAATAAATTTCAGGAATTTCTAAGAAGTCATGGCTAACATCGATATTGCAAATACTCCTAATGCACAAGGCACAGAGGGTGATGATGTCATTCGTGATACTGATGGGGGCCGCAGAACGCTGGGCTTGGGGGGTAATGATAGGATCTTTGGCAGGGGTGGCAATGATGAACTGTTCGGGAATCTGGGGCGTGACTCACTAGATGGTGAGGGCGGGTTTGATACCCTCTACGGTGGTAAAGATGCAGATTCTCTTGACGGTGGACTTGACGATGACATTTTGTTTGGGAATGCGGGCACTGATACTGTTAGGGGTGGAAGTGGCAACGATCAAATATTTGGGGGGCGTGATAACGACTGGCTATTGGGTGGCGACGGCGAGGACATTTTATCTGGAGATTTAGGTTTTGATGTTCTGACTGGAGGATCTGGACGAGACAGGTTTATCATTCAAGATGAAGTGGCTACTAATACAGTAGATTTTCTGAACGATTTCTTCCCTGGGGAAGACAAAATTGTACTTCCAAAAGGTCTGACATTTGCTGACATCGAAGTCCTGACATTTCAAGCTGCTGGGTTGAATCCAGTTTTTGTGGAGAGGCAGTTTGAACCCTCGCCGTCTCCATTCAATGCCATCTCTAGTGGTAGCGATCTAAATCTAGCTCTACGAGTTAAATCAACTAATCGAATTATTGGACTTTTGGATCGAAATCCAACTTCTGGTGTTCGTCTAACAGCAGCGAGCTTGACAGCAGCGGACTTTATCAGCAGTTGAGGATTCTGCTATGCTGGCCGGTAGCCTGTCGCTATCGGAAATAAGCTGGGAGGGTGAAAACCGCTGCGATTTATCGAGGGGTTGAAACCTGACTCAACGGGTTTTAGCCTAATGAAAGGGGCGATTCGGCGAAGACAAATAGGCTGTGACGCATCGCATTTTTTGATGATAGAGCGATCGCCTTTCAATTTAAAAATAACCACAAGGCGATCGCCCTTACATCCCAATTTGTCAAAAAGTGCGATCGCCCATCTTCCCCCCCTATACTTGTAAAAACTATTCATCCGAGATACACTAGGTAATAGAAAGCAAGCAACCTTAGATGATGGAAGCGAAAACCATAATGAAAACCCAAAGCTTCACCGCCATCATTTACAAAGAAGAAGATATGTATATTGCCGAATGTCCAGAAGTGGGCACAGTTGACCAAGGCGAAACCATAGAAGAAGCGATCGCCAACCTCAAAGCAGCTACAAGGCTCTATCTCGAAGAGTGTCCTTTACCCGACGAAATCACTCCCAGGTTTGTAACTAGCATAGAGGTTAGCTATGCCTAGATTGCCCAGAATATCAAGTAAGCGAAGTAATTCGCGTACTAGAACGTCTAGGCTTTTATCAAGCTAGGCAAACGGGTAGCCATGTTGTCCTCAAAAAAGCTCTCCCCGATGGAGAAATTGTTTGCGTTGTGCCACTCCACCGCGAGCTAAAAATTGGTACACTTAGCGGTGTTCTAAAGCAAGCAAAGGTCACACCTGATGAGTTTATAGCGAGTTTATAATAGCTAAACTCATCATCATAATTCGCATCCCGAATATTCAGTTTTGATTGAAGGAGCTTGGGTCATGGCTAGCATTTCTTAGCAGTGACTTAAATAGTTATAGTAGATAGTTTTACAAGATTCGTAATTAAAGTTATAGTATAAAGCTCTTCATTACCTGAAAGAATTGGTTTAAAGCCGGAACCCCGATCGGGAGAAATCGCGACACACCCTACAGCTATAGCAGTTGACAGTTACAGAGTACGGCAATCAAACCGTTTATGCTGTAGGTTCTTGTCTCCATTCATCAGGTCATTTATGCCCTCACCGATGTGGCGGTTGCTATACAGTAAATATTGGGTAAGGTGTGTCGCTATTAGATTGTCGCTATTCGTTGAGGAATTGTCGATCGCGACACACCCTACAACTTATTTTTGTTTCCAATATTGACAAGCAGCATAGGCCAAAGTGACAGCGCCGGTCACAATCGCGGCTTCATCCACCTCAAACTGCGGGTGATGGAGGGGATAGTTAGGTTTGTCAGTTAATCCCACTCCCAAACGAAACATCGTTCCTGGCGCGTGTTCTAGATACATCGAAAAATCTTCCGCGCCGAGGGATGGTTCTGGTAAAATTTGAACGCGCGATCGCCCTAAAGCTTCCAAAGCCGCCGCTTCGAGTAATTGGGTAAGTTTTGGATCGTTTTGGACTCCCGGTACACCGCGCTTGTAGGTGAGTTCGTACTTAGCGCCGTAAGTCGCGCAGACGCTAGACACAATTTGTTCGATCCAAGCCGGCAGTTTTTCGTGGGTTTCAGGATGGAGCGATCGCACCGTGCCCAATAATTTTACGCGATCGGCAATCACATTTGGTGCACGTCCGCCGCTAATTTGCCCGATCGTCAAAACCACAGGCCTCAACGGATTTTGTGTGCGACTAATCGCCTGCTGCAAAGTAGTAATAATCTGAGAAGCAATCCAAATTGCATCGATCGCCTCGTGGGGACGCGCACCGTGCCCAGATTCACCCATCACAATCAATTCTAGGTCATCTGCCGCCGCTGTCAGTGCCCCGTGGCGGATGCCGATCGAACCGCCGGGAATCGTCGGAAAAACGTGCAGTCCGAGGATGCCATCAACATCTTTCATCGCCCCATCTGCAATCATCCAGCGCGCGCCTTGGGCTATCTCCTCTGCCGGCTGAAACAAGAAGCGGACATGACCAGGTAATTTTTCTTCCAACTGAGCTAATATCATCGCCGCGCCCAAACCGACGGTGGTGTGGATGTCGTGGCCGCAAGCGTGCATGACTCCTGGGTTTTTCGAGGAAAACTCTAAATTGGTGCGTTCTTGCATCGGTAAAGCGTCCATATCGGTGCGAATTGCCAGCCACCGGGACTCGTTGCTATTACCTTTGAGTTCGCCGATGACGCCGGTTTTGCCGATTCCTTCAGTGGCGCGAACTCCACTAGATGCCAAAACTCCGGCTACATAGGCCGCTGTTTGATGTTCTTGGCCGCTGAGTTCGGGGTGCGAGTGGATGTGGCGGCGAATTTCGATTAAGCGGGGGGCGAGGCTGGTTGCTAGTTCTTGGATGCGGGGAAGCATGAATTTTGTTGGGGAGTGCGTTAATTAACTAAGGTAACGCATATGCTTGGCTGTGACACTGAGATTTGTTTTTATTAACCGCAGAGGGCGCAGAGGGCGCAGAGAAAAGAGGGGAAAGAGAGTTAGTTAGAGATGGGAAATAATTGTGTCTTTATTATTCATCTCTCTCTTCTCTTCCTCCGTGTTCTCTGTGTCCTCTGCGGTTTAATAATAATTTTGAAATAACAGTAAACAACGATGTCATTTTTCGCGATCGGGCTCGTCCTCTTCATATACCATTAAATCCCCCGGCTGACAATTCAGTGCTCTGCACAAAGCGCTGAGGGTTGCTTCGTCGATTCGGGTGAGTCGGCGACGGGTTTTGATTTTCGACACAGATGTGGGGTGCATCCCAATTAAAGTAGCCAATTCTTTATTGCTGATATTGCGATCGGCCATCACAACTGCCAATTTCCAACGAATCACTGCTGACACTCAACTGCTGGCCATGATATTGCAAGCTGATGTTACCATTCTGCAACCTTCAATTTTCCTTAAATTGCCGTAACGACAATATAAATTGTCGTTACGCTTGACAAGCGGCAGCGATTGAACTAGACTCAGGATGTACAAACGGAAAAGCGATCGCCCCCTGGCCTAGAAAACTTAAGGGCGATCGCAATTCCACTATTCGTGTAATTCAAACCCTATGATATCACAGCCCAAGTCCGTTCCCGAACTGCTCCGGGAAGAAATTCCTGATGTACCTCAAGGCAAAAAACCGATTCGTTTGTTGTTGTGTGGCGTTCCCAAAGGGGTAGACAGCATTGTTAATCTGCTGCACGTTTTGGGTTTTGCACAAGTTGGAGAGTGGAGTCCGCCTGTACCGTCGCCTCTAGCGGGTGAGGTGATTCGGATTTTAACTCGTTACTGGTAAGAATGATTGTGGAGGTCGATCGCACTTTTCAAAAGTTCCCCAGTAGGGACACAGCATTGCTGTGTCCTTACAGATATTGCGTACAATGTACCAGATTCGATCGTGTTTATCAACTCAACTCCAAAAGTTGCCTCAAAAACTCAATAAAATTTGCCAAAGCAGGAACCTGCTGCTGTGTCTCTTTACTCACCCAATTATTATCAGCAATACTTGTTGTATTAGTCTTCCCCGGTTTGAGAACACTGACAACAGTAGCAACTAAAGCTTTTTCGCGATCGAAATTTTTCCACTTTAAAGATTTCCTCTCTTTTTGAGAAAATTCATCCATATCGGAAAACTCATCTAGATAAGAATCTAGATAAGAATTAGCTCTCTTCATGTACGCGGGATAAGCTATCTGTCCGCACTCACACAGCAAAGTATCCAACACACCGGGCGAAGCGTTATCTGGCAAAATATAAATTCCTGTACGCGGGCTATTAGTATTTACAACACCCGCTCGATCGGGCAAATCAGGAAAGTAGTTGCGGAATTTATTAGTATATTCTGAAACAATTTTATTGGGATTTGACTTATTATCACAATCGGTAACTATGCCAAATGCCGACAAGTTTGTTTGATACTCAGAATTATTAGATAATATATCATCTAGATTAGTAACAAGGTTGGTTCCTTCACCAGCATAAATTACTACGGAGACAGTATCATTAAACAAAATAGATGGCATATCAAGACGTTTGTACAAATCTCCTTGTTTGGGATAACGGGGAATAAACTTATGCCAAAATTTGTCAAATTTACTTTCCAATTCTTTTGACATATCCAATCTTGTCAACTTATCCAATTTGTTCCACTCTTCTCTAAAATCTTTAAAACCCAAAAGCTTCAGAACCTTCCCTGTAAATGCCTGGTCATGAGGCCCTTCTACTCCAATAATGGCGTATTTCACACGCGCACCTCCTGACCCAAATCCTCCCGCAATCTTTGCAATCTTTCCCGTTGAATTCTAACTGCTTTAGTTTGTGACTCTTGTTTCTCTAAACGATAAAGAACTACATCCGTCTCCGAATCGCTAGCATCCAACATCGCATCAATTGCTTCTAAACTGTGGGTAGTTGCAAATAACTGAACATTCATCTGCTTGCACCACTGCACAATCCAAGCAAAGGAACTGCGAAGTGCTTCAGTATGAATTGCTGTTTCTATTTCGTCAATTAGCAACACTCCACCTCTGACTTTTGCCAATGTTAAAGAAATAAATAGCAAGCGACGTACTCCATCACCAAAAGAGCTTAATGGTGAAAATCCTAATACTTTATGGTTGATATAGATACTTGGACTAAACTCTCCAAGTGATAAAATTTCCAAGTCTACTATTTCCGCATCTACAATCTGAAGTAATTTAATTACCTCGTCTTTCAATCCCCGTAGTATTGCCTGCGATAGAAGATGAGACTCTAATTTTTCCATCCTGTGAGAAACAGGTGTGACCATATTAATTGGCAATCTTGGGTATAAATGATTAGACTGACTTATCAGCCTTTGACGTGGCCATATTTCAAAATTTTCTGATACTTCATTCCCTAAGAAAAGTACGATACCTTCTGGCGGATCGCGAAGTATTGCTTTGAGTTCTATGTTGGCACCACGTATACTCTTATATTCAAGATCTTCATAAGATTCTAGCCAATCTTCAGTGCTATCTTCGATATCTTTTTCTGATTGAAATAGCATTTCTATCTCATTATAGACTGCCCTAGATTCTACAACTTGGAAGCTACCATTCCCAGAAATATAGGTTTCCCCTAGGTAAAGAATGGGTTTAGGTACTTCATTCTTTTGAGGAAATAACCACTTGAAAGCATCTAATGGAATTTTGGGAGAGGCCTTGATTTCTCGGCGCCCTGCTGTTTTCAACCATTCTCCGATATCCAACGGCTGACAATAGGTTGATATCGCCTCTAAAACACTGGTTTTACCTGAGTTATTCCCGCCAACCAAAATGTTGATCTGGCCCAAGCCCTGCAAGGTTAAATCTCGCAGGCCTCGGAACCGATGGATGGTTAAATTGTCAATGTGTTTCATAATTATGACTTACGCATTTCAACGGAGATGCTTCGCTTCGGTTTTCCCGCAAGGCTTTGTAATCGTAGTCGCTCGAAAATTGAATTTGTCCGCTTAAATCCAGTAGGTTTCGCTTTTTACGGGTGCGAATTAATTCTTGCAAAGCAAAGTCAATCAGTTCTTGTTCTGTCTTGAAATTGGTTAAGCGAAAGGCTTCTTTAACCAACTCTTCGTTAAGTTCAACGGGGGTTTTCATGGTTAATCTTTCATCTCATTGTAATGATACTTACCAGCCACGATCGCAATTTGTCGATCCGTAACTTGGGAAACGAATAGTTTTTACCTATTTTTGATTATGATAATTATAACGTTTTTAGTTTAATGACAACGAAGTATTCTCGGAAAAAACCCGATTTCTGACTACCCACAAATCAAAGAAACCGGGTTTTTCGCAGTTTCTGGGAGGTGTGACGAGTATTCTGGAAAAAACCCGGTTTCTCGCCACCCATCCACTATTCATTGAAGGTGTTTTACATACCTATGTCTTCGGTACATAAGTCGATCGCACTTGCAACTCCTTCATCTGCTTCTCATCCACACCAGACGGCGCATTTGCCAAAATACAACGCGCTTGCTGCGTCTTCGGAAACGCAATCACATCCCGAATCGACTCCTCGCCAGCCAACAACATTACCAGGCGATCGACACCATAGGCAATTCCGCCGTGGGGAGGAGTTCCATACTCAAACGCATCCAACAAAAAGCCAAACTTATTGTAAGCTTCCTCAGTCGATAAGCCGATCGCCTCAAACACCCTTTCCTGAACATCCCGCTGGTAAATCCGCAGAGAACCACCACCGACTTCTGTGCCGTTTAACACCAAATCGTAAGCTTGAGCTCTCGCAGTCTTCAGATCGTCAATATCATCGGGATGCGGGGCTGTAAATGGGTGGTGCAATGCTTCCAAACGCTTCTCATCAGCGTTCCATTCAAACATCGGAAACTCTGTCACCCACAGCAAATTCATCTTGTCTTTGTCAATCAATCCCAATTCGTTACCGATGCACAAACGCAATCTATCCAAAGTCTTATTGACAGTTGTGACATCGGCTGCTGCAAATAACAACAAATGACCTGGTTGTGCACCAGTGCGATCGAGCAATTCCTGTTTTTGAGCCTCTGTTAAATTATCCTTAATTGCGCCGATCGTATCAATTTCACCATTCTCCCGCACCCGGATATAAGCTAATCCCTTAGCACCGGCTTCGCTGGCTTCCTTAAACAAATCGCCACCCGGTTTAATTCGCACATTAGAAATCGCATCATTCCCGCCCGGAATTGGCAAAATTTTCACAATTCCGCCCGCAGCAACTGCACCGGAAAACACCTTAAATCCCGAATCTTTCATCAAATCGGAAACATCGACTAATTCCATACCGAAGCGAGTATCTGGTTTATCGCTACCATAACGATCCATCGCTTCGGCGTAAGTCAAACGCGGGAAAGGACGAGGCAATTCCACGCCTTTCACACTTTGGAAAATATTGCAGACTAAACCTTCATTTAATTCGAGGATTTCTTCCACAGACATGAAACTCATTTCCATGTCTAATTGCGTAAATTCCGGTTGTCTGTCAGCGCGCAAATCTTCATCGCGGAAGCAGCGCGCAATCTGATAATATCTGTCTAAACCCGAAACCATCAGCAATTGTTTGAACAATTGTGGCGACTGTGGCAAAGCATACCATTCGCCCAAATTGACGCGGCTGGGAACCAAATAATCTCTCGCACCTTCGGGAGTCGATCGCGTTAAAATCGGTGTTTCAACTTCAATAAAACCGCCAACGTCTTCGAGGTGGCGACGCATAGCTTTGATCACCTGGTGACGAAGCTGCAAATTGCGACTCATACGATCGCGCCGCAAGTCCAAATAGCGATATTTCAAGCGCAAATCTTCCCGCACGCTTTCATTATCCGCCGTCGAAACCTGAAACGGTAACTGTTTCCGCACCGCATTCAACAACTCAATCTCGTCAGCATAAATTTCTACCTCACCCGTAGGCAATTTAGGGTTGAGGGAATCGGCGGGGCGACTGGTAACTCGCCCAGTAATTCTCACCACGTATTCGCCGCGTAAAGCCTCAGCCCCGTGATACGAATCCGGCGTGCGTTGAGGATCGCTGACAATTTGCACTAAGCCCGATCGATCGCGCAAATCGAGAAAAATCACCCCGCCATGATCGCGGCGGCGATCCACCCATCCGTAGAGGGTGACAGTTTGTCCGATGTGTTCGCTTCGCAGTTCGCCGCAGTAGTAAGTTCTCATGGTTGGGGGTTATGGACTAAAAATAAAGCTTTTTAATTATGCAGTATGCCTGAACATTGTGCTGAATGCAAATTCAAGGGCGATCGCGATCGTGGTTTTGGTGTTGAGTGCAGTAGAGTGCAAGTGTCCGCCCAACCATAGCATTCTTGAAAGCTCTTCTGTTGTATTGGCTGAACCCTGAAAGCTTTAAGCCGTAACGCTTAATCCCAGTCGCACCGAAACTGCGCGCGCGATCGGCTATTGACATTATCCCTGTCCAGTTGACAGTAATATTGAGTTTGATATATTGTAACGGATTCAGGTTGATCGAGAAATTGGGTTTTAAACCCCGTCCTTATAGAACCCATTTGACATCTTTGAGTTTTTGGGTTGGGTGACGACAAATATAGAGATCAACCAGTTTCTGAGATTTACGCTCATGTCGAGAAACCGGGTTTCTATGAGTTTTTGGGTTGGGTGACGAGAAATATAGAGAGAAACCCGGTTTCTGAGATTTACGCAAAATAGATATCAAATGGGTTCTATAGGACGGCTTTATAGTTTTTGCAGTAAGATTAAATCCGGCTGGATCGGAATGATTAAACCGCAGAGGGCGCAGAGGACACAGAGAGAGAATAGAGAGATGAATCATTCCGATGAATAGCGGATTTGATATAATATCCCTCGCCTTTTTTTTGTGATGCAGCCTAACTTTTCTTGAACTGCTTGTGAGTGACGTGGGGAATGCAAATTACAGATTTTTCTAGAATTTTAAAAGTTTTTAGGGTGCATCTCACTTTGGAAGAGGGCTCTCGCATGACCGCATATAAGTTATTAGTTATCATCTCATATTTTCTGCGGTCATGCTTCGCCCCTACGGATATATTCGCTTGCATTGAGATGCACCCAGTTTTTAGTTCCGTTTAATCTATATTTCGATGAATCTTTTCTGTACCACTTTTAAGTGGCATTATATTTATTGCTGGTGTACTGGTGTCAGATCAAATCCGGTAGCATCTCTCTATTCTCTCCCTCTGTGTTCTCTGTATTCTCTGCGGTTAAATCATTCCGATCCAGCCGGAAAGAATATCATTTTAATTACCTCATGTTTTTTTGGAATTTTTACTACAAGGTTTTTCATTTGAGACATTTTTGAAGAGATTTGCATTCATTGAGATGCCTCCGTTACCTCGCTTGAATAGCCGATTCACTCCCCACTGTGCGGTTAATTAAAAAAAATCTTAACTTCTTTTCCAAATCTTAATTTCCCCCAACCAACCCGCACTCACAATAGTCTTAGCATCTGCGCTAATTCCTACAGCAGTAACATAGCCAGAATGTCCGCTCAAATTACCTCTCAATTGACCCGATCGCACATCCCACAGTTTTACACTCTTATCCCAACTCCCAGTAACCAGTATACTCCCATCCCGACTGATTGCCAGCGACCAAACTCCATCGGTATGTCCGCTCAAACGCCGAATTAATTGACCGTTTCCGACATTCCACAACCCGACAGTACCGTTGCTGTTGCCGGCCGCCAAAGTTTTGCCATCGGGAGTAAAAGCGAGGGACAAAACAGACAAGTTCTTGCCGCCAATCGTGCGAATTGCTGCACCTGTAGTTAAATTCCACAACCTAATTGAACCATCTTTGCTGCCACTAGCTAAAGTTTGGCGATCGGGACTAATTGCAACAGCATTCACTAATCCAGAATGCCCGGTTAAAGTCCGCAGCAATGCCCCTGTTTTCGCATTCCAAATCTTAATCGTTTTGTCCCAACTGCCGCTCGCGACAAATTGAGCGTCTGGACTGACGGCAACACTCGAAACAGCGCCAGAATGCCCGCTCAAAGTGCGGACAACCGCGCCTGTTTCTAAATTCCAAATTTTTACAGTTTTGTCGTCACTGCCGCTAGCTAACACGTTTCCATCCGCACTCGATGCCAGGGCGTTTACCGCTTCCGCGTGTCCTTGCAGCGTAGTTTTTAATTGCCCGCTGGGGAAGTTCCAAACAGAGATTGTGCCGTTACTATTTCCTGTGGTAAAAGCAGTGGAAGCTAGAGCAAGCGAACTGACAACTTCTGAAGGCCCTTTGAGGGTATTTGTGGTGGCAAAGGCGATCGCACTTCCGGGCTTCTGAGGCGGATTATTGACAGCAGTTTTCGGGTTTGCGGCTGTTGGCGATTGGGGAAGGACTGGTAGCGAAATAGTCGATCGCCATTTCATGATATTACTGATTTCTACTCCCGCTGCCACGATTTTATCCGAATTGTCCTCTAACCTGACAATGCCGTTAATTGCGACAACTTTTCCCGCATCGTCAAGCACTGGGCCGCCGCTCATTCCCGCCCTAACTAAGTTGTTGTATACCAAAGTATAGCCATTTAATGGAGTTTGGCGGCCGGTAAATTGACCTTCGGTAGCGATGAAAATCGGTTGTCTCAGGGAACCGCCGGATATTGGCCAGCCAGCCACATAGGCTCTTTTTCCGGGAGTTGCTGGGGAATTAGCTAATTGGGCGAGGGGGTAGCTTTGAGGGCTGCTGATGGTGACGATCGCGATATCCGCACCGGGCATTCGCCGCACCAGGCCGTATGATACAGAGTGAGCTTGACCGTCGGGAGTTACAACCTCGTAATCGCCAGGTTTATCGACTACGTGCCAGTTGGTGAGTATATAGTACGTGCTACCTTGTTTTTCTAAAATTACTCCGGAACCGCCTTTTGTGCCTTGGATCCGTACCGTGATTTGTTTGGCGACGGTTTTAACTGCGTCGGCGGTTAAGGCTAGGGCGATTGGAGGTGAGGTGAGTGGGATGAGGGCGATCGTGCTTAGGGCGATCGAAGCACTCAAAATAGCCGGAATTGTTCTGCTGTAGTTCATGATTGTGTCAATTTAACATACCCACATATCAACAGACGGATTAGTTTTCCGGTTTGTGGCGCGTTGGTGGTTGGGAATGGAAGGGTGTTTGCAAGTAAGGGTTAGTAGGGTGCGTCAGCTAGAGTTTTTAGTGGATAATTGAGAGTTTAAGAACTGACGCACCTTACAGCTAGGGGGTGCGTCAGTTTATGCAATTTCAAACAAGCCTCTCAACTTCGTACTGACGCACCCTACAACTATCAACGGACGGATGGGTTTTCCGCTTTGTAACATATTTTTACACAAAATGAGAATGTAAGGTTAGTAGGGTGCGTCAGTTAGAGTTTTTAGTGGATAATTGAGAGTTTAAGAACTGACGCACCTTACAGCTAGCAGGTGCGTCAGTTTATGCAATTTCAAACAAGCCTCTCAACTTCGTACTGACGCACCCTACAACTTGACTTATAATGGTATATAGAAACTGGGACAAAGAGTTAACAGAGGAAAATCTCCGAGATCGAATAGCCCAAGCCAAGCAAACATGGAAAACCGCTGAGGCTATAAAGCCGCGTGCCGAATCCGTGCATTACAATCAGTCGGAAGATTTAATTGTTATCAAACTCAAAAACGGTGCTATTTTCTGTTTTCCTCCGAGGCTTGCACAAGGCTTAGAAAGTGCTTCACCAGAACAACTTGCTGATCTTTGGCTACCTCCTTCCGGTAGCAGCGTACACTGGGAAAGCTTAGATGTTGATTTTGGCATTCCCGAACTTATCGCAGGTATTTTTGGGACAAAATCTTGGATGGCTAATTAATTTCTTAGTCTCTTAGAGAGGGACTTTGTTTGTGTAGGATCGGTTTGAACCGCCGAGTGGCTCAAATCCCCGATTTTTCTAATAATTCGGGGATTTCGCCTTAAATTTTATGCGAGATCGAACAGCAAAAACTCCGCATCTTCTGCCGCTTCAATAACCAACTCAGCCTCATCACTAACCGCCGCACCGTCACCCTTTTCTAAAGTCAAGCCGTTGAGCAAAACAGCACCGCGAGCAACTTGTATCCAAGCATGGCGATTTGGCTGCAAAACATGAGAAACCCGCGAGTTTTTATCCAAAACTGCTGCATATAAATCGACATCTTGATGCACTTTTACTGCACCATCTCTCGCATCTCGCGCCGCAACTAAGCGCAGTTTCCCGCGCCTTTCTGTTAGGGGAAAATCCCGCTGTTCGTAACTCGGCTCTAAGCCATTTGTATCGGGTAACAGCCAGATTTGCAGCAAATGAACTGGGTCAGTTTGTGAGGGATTGAACTCGCTGTGTTGGATGCCCGTACCTGCACTCATCCGCTGCACTTCACCGGGTTTGATTACTGCGCCAGTACCTAAACTGTCTTTGTGTTCTAACGCTCCTTCCAGTACATAGGTAATGATTTCCATGTCGCTGTGCCCGTGAGTGCCGAAACCTTTGCCGGGGTTAACGACATCCTCATTGATTACCCGCAACGAGCGAAAATTCATATAATTGCGATCGTAATAATTGGCAAAAGAAAATGTGTGGTAACTGTCCAGCCAACCATGATTAGCGTGTCCTCTTGCTTCACTTTTTCTGACTGCAATCATTTTCTCAATCCTCCTTCGATTTTAGATTTTAGATTTGGCAATGACTTCGGGTATTGATCGGATGTTTTTACTTTAAACCAAGTCAAGCTATTATGGGAAGTACGCACTTAAAAGTGCGGTAGTTACCAAAAAGATACTATGCAAGCTAAAGCAGGAACTATTGAGCGCGCAAATTGCCCGGTAGAAAGAACTTTAGAGGTGATTGGCGGGCGCTGGAAAGTCTTAATTCTCCGGGAGCTATTTCAAGGAGTGAAGCGTTTTAATGAGCTGCAACGAGCTGTCAACGGCATTACTCAGAAGATGCTGACGCAGCAGTTGCGGGAGATGGAGTCAGATGGGATTGTTCATCGGGAAATTTACCTGCAAGTTCCGCCGAAAGTTGAATATTCGCTCACGCCTTTGGGCGAAAGTCTTAAACCGATTATTGATTCGATGCACGAATGGGGAATTAAGCATCTTAACTATAGTTAAGTTTATTGAAGCGTAGCTAATTCCCAATTTGCGATCGTCGCCGACTATATCATAAAATAACCCTTATAAAGTTTGTAGTGAGGACTTCAGTCCTCTCTGATTTGAAGAGGACTGAAGTCCTCACTACGAACCTGTCAGGGCGATATTTTTTCCGTCTTCCGACTGATGTCGTTTTTTCCAGCTAGTCCAACAATAATAATATGAACAAAATAGAGCGTCTTGCCACTCTCAACCGCATCCGCAAACTCAGCCGCCTGATGGATACCGCCATTGGCATACCCGGTACTAAATTTCGCATTGGTTTAGATCCCATTATCGGTTTAGTTCCCGGTGCTGGGGATATAGTAGATACTGCGTTTTCTGCTTACCTAATTTACTTAGCAACTCAATTCAATCTCCCCCCGAAAACTCTAGGCAAAATGATTTACAATATTAGTTTGGAAGCTGTTATTGGCTCAGTGCCTTTAGTCGGAGATATTTTCGATGCTTTTTATAAGTCAAACATGAGAAATCTGGCGCTTTTGGAAGCGCACCTCGAAGCAGAGGAACCCGAATTAGCAGCAGTTGCAGAACCTATTCATGAATCGATTAAACTCTAGGCGTCTACTTCACCAAAAATCCCAGCCAAAAACCGAAAATCTCAAAAACCTGCCCCACCCAGCGGTAAATTTACATCTACATTTTCTGCATCAAACCGTAGGGGCGGGTTCGCCAAAAATCTCATCCAACAAACAACAATCTCAAAAACCCGCCCCCACCCAACGATAAATCTAAATCTACATTTTTAGTATTTGATAGAAATTAACGTTGATGTGGGTTATTGGTTGTGTGGGGGCGGGTTTACCTAAATTTTTTGTGGGTATTAAAGATGTTTGTGAACCCGCCCCTACCGAATTATAAAAATCTGTAAGGGCGTATTCACAGAAAGATTTATCATCACGAAAAGGTTCAATAAACCCGCTCTTACAATTTAAAATTTATACAGAATAGCGTTTAACAGCTTCCAGGAAAGCATTAACATCTTCTTCTTTAGTATTAAAAGCTGTTACCAGTCTAATAGTAGAGTTATCCCACCGATAAAACAGAAAACCTTCAGCTAAAACCGCTGCAATTACAGATTCGGGAAGCTGCACAAAAATCTCGTTAGCTTCGACGGGATGGCAAAACTTGACTTTCTCAACTCCGGCCAAACCTTCGGCTAATTTAGCTGCCATCTTATTGGCGTGAGTCGCATTTTTTAGCCACAAATCATCCGTTATATATGCTTCCAACTGCGCCGACAAAAACCGCATCTTTGAGAACAGATGCCCGCTGCGCTTGCGGTAAAATGGGAAAGTCTTTGCTAATTCTTGATTGAAAAATACCACAGCTTCCGCAGCCATAGCGCCGTTTTTTGTCGCTCCAAATGAGAGGATATCCACACCTGCGCGCCAAGTGATATCGGCAGGAGCACAGCCCAAAATCGCCACAGCGTTAGCAAAGCGAGCTCCATCCATATGTAGGTGCAAATTGTGGTGGCGCACAACTTCCGAAATCTGGGCAATTTCCGCTGGATGGTATACTGTGCCGGCTTCTGTGGCTTGCGTGATGCTGACGGCGGCGGGCTGTACGTGGTGGACTACTCCTGCACCAGCGCGATCGACTATTTCACCTAAAGTCTCTGCCTCTATCTTAGCATGATTTCCTGTTAATGTCACTAACTTTGCACCGCCCGTAAAAAACTCCGGCGCGCCGCATTCATCCAGATTAATATGAGATTGGGCGTGACAGTAAACAGCCCCGTAAGGAGGAGTCACAGTTGCCAGGGCCAAAGCATTAGCAGCAGAACCGGTTGCTACAGGAAAAACAGTCACCGGTGTCTCGAACAAATCCGAGAATTTAACTTGCAAACGCTGCGTATATTCATCATCTCCGTAAGACATCGCAGCACCGCAATTAGCCGCTGCAATCGCTGCCATAATTTCCGGCGAAACCCCGGTTGCATTGTCGCTACAAAAATTCATTTGAATAATCGGTAAACAGAATCTATAATATAACTCAACAGTCAAAACTCAACCGTCAAGCATTAAACCAAGAGGAACTATGGCAGAGTACCGCCAAATAGAATACCGCATCGGCAAAGACGGCAAAATTACTGAAACCGTCCTCAACGCCACCGGTTCGAGTTGCACCGAAACCACTGCCGGAGTTGAAAAAGCCCTGGGCCAAGTAGAATCTCAAGAGTTGTTGCCAGAATACTATGAAGGCGAAGAAAATTTGACCGCCGAACAAACTCAGACTTTAAAACAAGTTTAGAAAAATTAACAATGTTCTATCTCCTCGGTGCAACAGTTGATATAACAACAGGGCCTGCCTTCGGTATCGCGCTAGCTGTCGGGGGCATTTTTCTAATTTTAGTGTACCTTTATGCTGCATCCGAGGCCGGAGATGCGATCGACTTTAAGTACGATACAATCCTCCGGGAACGCATGAATCAGCTAGATATCGTCGATTGGCAAGACTTAGGCGAAAAAGCAGGCTTAAGTCGCTTCGGGGTGCGCCTAGTGCGGCAGGGAGACGTGGGAAAACTCACCCTAGACCAACTGCGGCGGCTGGCAACTGTGCTAAATTTGAATTTCCAGGAATTCGATCGCACTTTAAGCGCACTGCCCGTATCGGCTGCAATCACCACGAATCCCAGCGAAATCGAAGAATTGAAACAGCAGTGTTTCCGGCTGCGCGAAGAATTGCAGCAACAAAAAACTCAACTCACAGCCGATTTTCGCCGCGCCACCTTTGAACAGTTGCAAACTTTGTTAACCAACTATCCCAGCGCCCGCAAAATGGCAGAAGCCAAGCCGAATATGCCCGCCAAAAATCTCTCGGCTTTGTTTACCCCCCTAGAAAATCTCTTGTCAAGTTGGGATTTTGAAACAATTGGTTCAGCTTGGGAACAAGTGACTTACAATCCGCAGTTGCACCAGCCGGATGTTGAAGATATAACAGAAGGAGAGTTAGTTTATATTCGGTTTGTCGGCTATCGAGATGGAGAGCAAATTCTTGCTCCAGCTAAAGTTAGTCGCAGCCTTCCACCGGGAATAACAAATTAAAGTGAAAATCTAAAATAGACATGACTACAGTTGCAATAGACTTCGGTACCAGCAACACGGTTGTTTGCATTCTCAACCCGGATACGCAAACACCCGAAACTTTGAGATTGGGCGAAATGTCCCGGATTTTCAAGACCAAGAAATCGAGCGTAGATGCCCGAGAAATACCTGTAGTTCCGACTTTAGTGTTTGTGAAAAATGCGGGAGAGTTGGTATTGGGAGAAAAAGTGCGATCGCAGCGTTTAGGACAATCCCAGCCCGATCGCTTTTTCAAAGCTTTTAAACGCGACTTAGCAGCCGATTATCAGCCCCCGGCCCGCAATATAGACGGTGAAAGCTACACGCCGGAATCAGTAGCTGAACAATTTATCAGAACTATATGGAAACAATTATATCAGCAAAACATACAACCAGATAAATTAATTTTTACAGTACCAGTCGGAGCATTTGAGCGATATCTTGATTGGTTTCGCGACTTAGCAGAATCTCTCGGAGTTGAGGAAGTTCAGCTAATCGATGAATCCACCGCCGCCGCCCTGGGATATGCCGTACAACGCCCCGGTTCTCTAGTTTTAGTAGTCGATTTTGGCGGCGGGACTTTAGACTTAAGTTTAGTCCGCACTGCTGTAATCCCCTTTGCTAAGGGAGGCAGCGAGATTTCTCCCCCCCTTGGTAAGGAAGGGCTGGGGGGGGTGCGTGCCGAAGTGTTGGCAAAATCCGATGCTTATGTCGGTGGCGAAGATATTGACATTTGGATTGTTGAAGATTATTTGCGGCAAATTGGTTCGTCACGCGCAGAAGTTGGCGGCGTGGGCTGGCAAAATTTATTAGAAATAGCAGAAAAGTTAAAAATTCAAGTGTCTCAAGTTAATGAGGCGAAGGAAAGTTGGTTTGACGATGAAAATTTTATGTCTTATGACTTGCAGTTAAACCGAGATCAGCTTGAAGAAATCCTGGAATCCAGACAGTTGTTGGAACAGTTGCGGGAAGCTTTAGATGAAGTGTTGAGCATTGCGCTGGGAAAAGGTATCGGTAAAGCAGATATCGAACAGGTTTTGCTGGTAGGAGGAACTTCTATGATTCCGGCTGTATCTAATTTAGTGGTTTCCTATTTTGGGCGACAAAAAGTTAAAACAGATAAGCCTTTTGAAGCTGTAGCCCACGGCGCTTTAGCCTTGACACAATTGGCGAGTGTTGACGATTATTTGCGCCACACCTATGCAATTCGCCTCTGGGAACCTTATGCTAAAGCTTATACTTATTCGCCGATTTTTAGCAAGGAAATGAAGTATCCTTGTGAAAGTTCCGAAGAGTTGACGCTGCAAGTTGCCATTGAAGGTCAAAGGGAAATTAGGTTAGATATTGGAGAAGTTGCGGAGGTGTCGCAAGCGGAGGTTACTTTTAACGAAAAAGGGCAAATGACGAGCAGTTTGCTCAACAAACACAGCGATTTTCGTTCTTTGGAAAGCCACCACCAGGAGGTTTGTGTGGCGCATTTGAATCCGCCTGGGGTGTTGGGGATTGACAGGGTTTCGGTGAGTTTTGAGGTGGATGAGAAGCGGGTGTTGTTGGCTACGGTGCGGGATTTGGTGACTGGTAAGGTTTTGGTGGCGAAAGGGGCGATCGCCAAACTGCAATAATGATACAATTGTTATTAAGATAAGATTCGGCGATTGAAATCGCTTCTACACAAACAAAGTCCGCCTCCGCGGACTGAAGAATCTCGATTTAAATCAAATTTATGTCGCCATGAAAAAGCAACAAAATAAATTCAGCCACCTCACAGCAATTGAAAGAATTTACCTGTCATTTCCGGCAAGATTTTTATTAGAGCAAAACTTGCTTCAAGGTAAAGTTTTAGATTTTGGGTGCGGCTTCGGTAGCGATGTTAAATTGTTGCAGCAAAAAGGCTTTGATATTGCAGGTTACGACTCTTATTATTTTCCTGAATTTCCCGAACATAAATTCGACACTATCATTTGCTTTTATGTTTTAAATGTCTTGTTTCCCGAAGAACAAGCGAATGTGCTGATGGAAGTGTCGCACCTCTTGAAACCAGGAGGTAAAGCATATTTTGCCGTGAGAAGGGATATCAAAAAAGAAGGTTTTCGAGAACACTACGTCCACAAAAAACCTACCTATCAGTGCATTGTCAAACTTCCTTTTAAGTCGTCTCTCTTAAATGAGTCTTGCGAAATCTACGAATACGTGCATTACAACCATCAAAGAAATTCCACTAATAACTGCATATTCTGCAATCCGTACAAAAACTTAACTTTAGTCACAGAATCAGCGACAGCCTATGCAATATTTGACGGTTATCCCGCTAGCAAAGGTCATGTTTTAATTGTTCCAAAACGTCACACTGCAAATTATTTTGAATTGCCGTTTCGAGAGCAATCGGCTTGCTGGTTTATGGCGAATAAGGTGCAAGAGATGTTAATTAAAGATTTTCAGCCTGATGGTTTTAATGTGGGTATCAATATTAATAAAGATGCGGGTCAAAGTCGCAGTCACGCTGCGATTCATGTTATCCCCCGCTACAGGGGCGATGCGGCTGGAAATAAAGGCGGTATTAGATATGTGATTCCTCAAGTTAAAAATAAAAATTAGGAATTTGTGAAAGATTTTTTTACCGCAGAGGCGCAGAGAACGCGGAGAGAGAAGAGATGGATTTATAATTTTTGTAAGGATTGTTATATTTGAGCAAAGGGTGAGCAAAATAGAGTTAAAATGTGTTTGCCAAGTCTCAAACTACACATTAGCAGTAATTTGGTGTTCTGTTTATGTCTAAGCGCAAAAAGCAAGAATGGCTCAAGGAAACTCTAGAGCTCAAAGAAGACCACAATTGGAAGTCAAAGCCTGGAACTCGCATCTTTGTCGCTGGAAGAGGTGCAGTCCGCTTTGATGTTCCTCAAGATTGGCATTTTGAACCGGATACAAAGTCGTTCCGGTTTACGGATAAGAAACCGCCGGATGATGATTGTTGTTTGGAGGTTTCGTTTAATTTGTTACCTCCTGGTAATTGGGGAGAATTTCCGCTGGTGCCGCTATTACAGAAAATAGTTGAAGATGATACCAGAAATCCGATCGATCCTGGGGATATTATCCAATTGAAGCGGCAAACTGCTCGGGTTGTTTGGACCCAATTTAAGTTTATCGACCCTCCCGAACAGCGGGAAGCTTATTCGAGAATCTGTATCGGATTGGGTTCTAATGTTCAGTGTTTGATTACTTTTGATTACTGGGTTGATGATGCTGAACGTTTGACTCCTGTCTGGGATACGGTGATGGACTCGCTGGTTTTGGGTTTGTTTATTAGTGACCCTCGAACGGGTTTTGCACGTCCTGATTAGAGTGTTTTTTGGGAAAATTTCAACAATTAATGTTGATAAGTGTTGAATTGGTAAGCCATCGGCCAGTAAAGTTAGAACCTGCACTAAACTTTACAACCACTTTGCCATGTAAATATCTGGCTTGCCAATTCCATTTGCGATCGCTAGTTTGTGAGATTTTAGTCGAGCGGCTCATCCCGTGTCAATGCTATAATTATTAACAAGTTGTGCTTAGGGAGACTACGAAAAATGCAGCTAGCACCAGTTGAAGAACAGATGTGGGAGAGTTCGCCAGCAAACACACCCGATCGAATCTTCGATCGCGATATCCACCAGCACTACGATTTCAAAGAAACACCAATTGTTACTGAAATTAACCGCGAAAAGATTCCTCGGTTTCTCGAATCCTTAAGGCTGTCTGATTATATAGAAAGGCGATCGAGCTACCAAAGAAGAGGTCGCTGGACGGCAACGATGAAATCCAGATTGATTGAGTCATTTATCCTCAATATTCCCGTTCCTCCAATAACTTTGTACAAACAAGATTTAGCTCGTTATGAAATCTTAGATGGTCAGCAGCGAATCTCTGCTATTCAAGAGTTTTATGGGAACAAGCTCGAACTAGCAGGGCTGGAAGTTTTGCCTCAATTTAACGGAAATACCTACAAGAAACTCCCTCAAAAAATTAGGGCTACTATCGATCGACGCTCCATATCATCCGTAGCAATTCTTGCCGAATCAACCTCTAATCCTGAATCAGCTAAGTTTCTAAAACAGAAAGCCTTTGAACGTCTAAATACTGGAAGAATAGAGTTCAGCCAGCAGGAAATGAGAAATATTTTTTATGCTGGAAAATTCAATGAACTGTTGCTAAAATTAGCGCGCCATCCCATATTTGCTGAAGCTTGGGGAATTCCGACAGACGATCGCAATCCAGAATTAAAGGAAAATACCTTTTATATAAAAATGGAAGACGCTGAGTTAGTGCTGCGTTTTTTTGCTCTCAGGAATGTCGAGCATTTCCGGCTGGGGATGGAAGGATTTTTAGATTTGTACATGATGAAAAGTTTGAATTTCACTGATGTAGATCTCAATTACTTGGAAGAGCTTTTTGTTAAAACGCTCGCAATAGCTCACAAAATTTACGGAGAGCATTTATTTAAACCATTTGACCCTCAATCTCAAAATTGGTCGCCAAAGCCCGAGCGAGCATATTATGATGGAATTATGGTTGCTTTGAGCAGATATTTGCCAGATGAAGCAAAAATAATTGCTAGAAAAGAGCGGATTATTGAAAAAACAAAAAACCTGTTTAACAAACCAGAATCTCATCTTTTGATAGAAGGTGGAACAACTAAAGCAGAAATTCAGCAGCGGATCGGAATAGTTGACGAAATGCTTTCGCAAGTTATCGGAGAGTAACTTGCGATGTTTGAGGAGCTTATCCAGCAAGTTAGTGTCAAAATTTCAAGTGTTCGTGCGATAATTAAAACGAACGATCGACTGAGAAAAATTGTATTTCAACATAGTTCCAATATAGGGAATTTGAAAGAAAATCCTGAATTGGCAAAATTAATAGAAGAAATCCCTACAAAATGGGAATGGGAAATTTACGATCGATCTGCTGTGGTAACTAGATTGTATGCTATTTATGAACGCTTCGTTGAGGATTTAATTTCGGATTGGCTGCGGCTCATGCCAGATTTAGTTCCACGCTATTCAGACTTGGACGAAAAAATTCAGAATACCCATCGAGAGGGTATCGGGCGTTTGTTAATTGACCTCAAAAAAAATAGGTTCCAACACCTTTCAGTTGAGCAAGTAGTTCAAGGATTATCCTGTGGGATTACTGATAGTGGGAAATACGAGCTACTTCCTGATGCTTTCCTATTGCACGAGCAAAATTTACGCAAGGACGTGTTAGAAAAAGTCTTTAAAAATGCTGGAATTGATGAAGCATGGAAATGGGTAATCAACTACAAAGAAATCAAATATTTTTTACAGGAATTTCGCGACAATCAAAATACGGCAGAAGGAGAACTCAAACAACTGGTTGATTATCGTAATGAAGCAGCACACGGAGTAGTAGACGAGATTTTGGGAACTCAAGAACTGTTGGAATCAAGTGATTTTGTGGAGGCTTTATGTAAATCTCTAGCCGATTTAGTTACCTACAATATAATTTTAATCCAGACTAAGCAAGAAGTAGTAATGGAAATCGGACAAATTACTGAGTGGTTCAAAAAGCCACAAGCAGGTGTAGCGAAAGTTAAGGAAGTTACATTGAGTGTAGGAAAAAGTGTTTTTCTGGTTTTAGTTAACGATGAATTGTCGTACTGCTATTCTGCTAAAATTGAGAGCATTCAGCTTAACGATCTGTCTCAAAATCGTGTGGAGATAGCGTCGGAAACAGAAGTGGGATTAAAGTTCGATCGCGATGCCAGGGTTGGTTTGACTATTTATGTAACGACATCCGAGCGAGTTGACTGAATCTTTCGTAGCTGCGAAGCCCGATCGCCAATTCCCGCAAAACACTAACACAAATACACTACAATTATCCCACCATCCGGCACCTACAAACCTGCTAACCCCATGCTTTGCGATTACCTCGTACAAATCCTCACCGCCCGCGTCTACGATGTTGCTCAAGAATCCCCCCTAGAAGTAGCCCCCAATCTATCAACGCGGCTCAACAATAAACTGCTGCTGAAACGCGAAGATATGCAGTCTGTTTTCTCCTTCAAACTGCGGGGCGCGTACAACAAAATGGCGCAACTGTCGCCGGATTTGCTAGCACAAGGTGCGATCGCAGCTTCCGCCGGCAATCACGCCCAAGGAGTCGCCCTCGCCGCCCGCCACCTGGGAACTCGCGCGATTATCGTCATGCCCGTAACGACGCCGCAGGTGAAGGTAAATGCGGTGATAGCGCGCGGTGGAGAGGTGATTTTGCATGGGGATACCTACGACGATGCCTACGCTTTTGCGCGCCAATTAGAGGTCGAAAAAGGCATGACTTTTATTCACCCTTTTGACGATCCGCACGTGATTGCGGGACAGGGTACGATCGGCATGGAAATTCTGCGACAACATCAAAAACCGATTCACGCGATTTTTGTAGCAATTGGTGGCGGTGGATTGATTTCGGGAATTGCAGCTTATATCAAGCGGTTGCGCCCGGAAATTAAGATTATTGGTGTGGAACCGGTGGATTCCGACGCAATGAATCAATCGCTGAAAGCTGGGAAACGGGTGCGTTTGTCGCAGGTGGGTTTATTTGCTGACGGCGTGGCGGTGCGGGAAGTTGGCGAGGAAACTTTTCGGCTTTGTCAGGAGTATGTGGATGAGATTATTTTGGTGGATACGGATGATATTTGTGCGGCGATTAAGGATGTTTTTGAGGATACGCGATCGATCTTAGAACCTGCTGGCGCTTTGGCGATCGCAGGTGCGAAGGCTTACGTGGAACGGGAACAAGTCGCAGGAGAAACATTAATTGCGGTTGCTTGCGGCGCGAACATGAATTTCGATCGCCTGCGTTTTGTAGCAGAAAGAGCGGAGTTTGGCGAACGTCGGGAAGCGATTTTTGCAGTCACAATTCCCGAACAACCGGGAAGTCTCCGCAGGTTTTGCGAATGTTTGGGTAAGCGCAATCTAACTGAATTTAGCTATCGAATTGCGGATGAAAAAGCAGCGCATATTTTTATCGGTGTCCAGATTCAAAATCGTGCCGATGCGGTAAAAATAGCAGCGAGTTTTGAAGATTGCGGCTTTAAAACTTTGGATTTAACTGATGATGAATTAACGAAATTGCACTTGCGACATATGGTGGGTGGCCGTTCGATGCTGGCGGATCATGAGTTATTTTATCGCTTTGAATTTCCCGAACGTCCGGGTGCGTTGATGAAGTTTGTGGGTTCGATGAGTCCTAATTGGAATATCAGCGTTTTTCACTATCGGAATAACGGCGCAGATTACGGGCGAATTGTGGTGGGAATTCAGGTACCACCAGATGAGATGAAGGAGTGGCAGGCTTTTTTGGATACGCTGGGCTATCAGTATGGGGATGAGAGTCAGAATCCGGCTTATAAGTTGTTTTTGAGGTAGTTTATTATTCGGCGGTTGAAACCGCTTCTACACAAACGAAGTCCGCCTGCGCGGACTAAGAGATTGGACGGGAACAATGTCATGTCTGGTTTTCGACGCATCAAACTTCCGATCGCAAATTCTGCACATCCTGAACGCTGAGTCCGGTTATTTGGGCTATGGTTGCGTCATCTAGGCGATCGAGTAACTGCCGGGCGATCGCGAGTGTTGCTTCTTTTTTAGCTTCTTTTCGAGCTTGTTTTTCAGCATAGATTATAACTCCTTGTTGGTCATAAATAAACATTTCTTGCCGTTCGATAGCGTCCAGCTCGTCAGGATTTAAATTAACTTGATTTGCTATATCAAAGGCTTGATGAATCTCTGGAATGACATCCATTGTTTCTGGGATTTGTGTCAGCGTGTTAGCATATTTTATGAAATAAATCCATTTATCCACCAGGGTTTCTAACTGTGACAAATCTTTGGTAAATTTCGGGAGTTCGACAAACACTAGCTTCATGTTATTATCGGTATATCTCAGATTAGTCGTTTCTTCTTTGTAAACAAATCTAGAAATTACCCGATCGCTATTTTCAAACATCTCAAAATCAGTCAGTGTCAGTGCAATCACAGGTTGCAGCATTCCGTAGCCTTGTCCTTTCTGTAATTGAGAAACATAGGTTTTTGCAGCGTTGTATAAAACTCTCTTTCCGAAAAACTCTACATTTAATACCTGCATTTCAATAATGACGAGAGTACCATCGGCAAGTCGGGCTTTCACATCTAAGTAAGTATCTTTTAACCCTGTGATTTTTGGGGGCAAATTGGGATTAATAATTTCTAAGTCTTCTATGGTAGGATTGCCATCGTAAATCATGGCGTTGAGAAAGCTGATGAGTATGCCTTTGTTATCTGAAGAACCGAAGATTTTTTTGAAGGCGTAGTCGGTTTTCGGGTTGATGAATGTCATGGTGGGAATCTGGAATAACGACCGCTGTGTCGATTGTATCATCGGTGCGATCAAACTTGACGGGTGCGATCGCCCGTAGGAGAAGATAATGAGCTATCCTCACTCTTGAGAGTCAGAATGGCGATCGGGCTTTTCCAGATAGATGCGATTGGAAGTACAATAAAGTTAAAAGTTACAAAAGGGAACAATGGCAGCACGCGATCGCTTTCATGAAGCCGTTAAGCTTGCCCTTCAGAAGGAAAATTGGGTGATTACCGACGATCCGCTGAGGCTAGAAACCGGTTGAGCAAAGTTTGAGATTGATTTGGGTGCAGAGCGTTTACTCGCAGCACAACGGGCAGGAGAAAAAATCGCCGTCGAAATTAAAACATTTTTGGGTGACTCCCCGATTACGGATTATCATGCGGCATTAGGACAGTTTCTGAATTATCGGCTTGCATTAGAACTTAAGGAACCCGATCGCAAGCTTTATTTAGCAGTTCCTGTTGCGGTGCACGAAGCTTTTTTTCAGCGGGAGTTTTTGCAAATTTCGGTAGAGCGGCATCAAGTTAACCGCATTGTCTACGATCCAGTGAATGAGGTGATTGTACAATGGATAAGCTAGAGCATTATCGTCAGTCGATTCAAGCATTATTGACTGAATATGTGGCAACTCCGATCTCCAATGGTGCGATCGAATCGCAAATAATTTTTGATACGCAGCGGGATCATTATCAAGTGACGAATGTTGGTTGGGATGGGCATCGGCGGGTGTATGGATGCGTGCTGCATTTAGATATTAAGGATGGCAAGATTTGGTTGCAGCAGAATACAACGGAGATGCGAGTGGCGCACGAGTTGGTGGCAATGGGTGTGGCAAAGGAGGATATTATCTTGGGATTTCAAGCAACCTATGTGCGCGAGTACACGGGCTTTGGAGTGGCTTAGCGATCGCTAAAAATAATGTCACCAGCAGCGATTTCCTGACGTACTATCTCAGCTAGACTATCCCACTGAGCGTCTGTTGTAGCTTCAAATTGAGCCTTCCACACCTGTTCGTCACTGATATCCTCTTCCGCCATTAGAATGCGGATTAACTCTCGTTTGTCGATCGCAGATAGTTGTCTAATGGTAGGGAGTAATTCTGTTAGTGTCATCGGTTGTTTTCCTACGATGCGTCTATGTTAACGGTAGCAGGTCAACGTAGTAATTGCAACTTCTAGGGGAGTTTGACAAAAAATGCCCAAAAATTGCTATAATAAAGAGTCTTAGAAACTTAACACTAAAGGCTGAGGTTAAAGTCGTGACAATAACTTCACAAGAAACGGATGTAGAGATTCAACAATTCCCTATTGTTCTGGGACAGGGAGGGGAAATTACCATTCCCCAGTTATTACAAGATGCTCTCAAGGTCGATCGGGGAGATATGCTGGTGCTACTCCAAATAGGTAATTTGATTGTGCTTGCTCCCAAACAACCTCAAGTTCCCCAACTAATCGATCGGATTGCAACGATTATGGAAAATGAAAATGTGGGTTTGACTGATTTATTGGCGGGTTTAGAAGCGGAGAGAGAGGCGATTTGGCAGGAGAAACAGTCTTGATGCGTAGGATATTTGCAGACTCCAGCGTGTTAATTGCCGGATGCGGATCGCGAACGGGAGCTAGTCGTGCTGTGCTGACAATGGCTGAAATAGGTCTTTTAAAGTTGGTTATATCTGACCAAGTTTTGAAGGAATGCGATCGGAATATACGCAAAAAAATACCTGCATCTCTGCCAATTTTTACAGAGTTGCTAGCTACTATCAACCCCGAAATTCAACCTGATCCATCCCTCGAAGAATCATCGCGGTGGGCGGCTATTATTGAAGCTAAAGATACCCCGATTTTAGCAGCGGCTGTTCTGGCAAATGTCGATCGCCTGTTGAGCTTAAATACCAAAGATTTTACGTCCGAAGTTGCTGCACAAAGCGGGTTAATGATTCAAACTCCAGCAGAATTTGTTACAGAAATCCGAGAGATTGTAGGAAAAGGTTTGTCGTCAACGTGATTCGAGGGTGATGAGCGACGAATAATAAAGGCGATCGCCCTTTGTTTTTTTGAGTAAGGGCGATCGCTCTTCGCACACCACAATCTATTATGGTTTTATCCAACCTTTAACGATCGCCTTGGTAACATTAACATAGGGATTGTCTAAGAACTCTTCGATCGCAACTTCACCTCCAGCCTGCAATGCACCAACCACGCGACGCTTGAAACTCGGGGTAGTTTCATCGTTAACGTGAGCAATTTTTTCAGGCTCTGTAGCGGTTGGATTAGTTTGTTCCAACTGCTTGACAAGTTGTTGAATCTGAGCAGCAGCTTCTGCTAGAGTATGTTTCTGTTCTGATCGTTGCACAAAAGTGTTCTTGTCGGATCTGGCATTCTCACCCAGAGCCCTATGCTGGTGATAGACATTTCCCATAACCATTCCACCGTAAACACTTCCACCGACATTACGAATTGAATTATTATTGTCAGTCATAATTTAAACTACTCCTTAATAAAAAAGAGATCTACTATTCATAGAATCTCTCTATACCACTTCTTAATAGAAGCTGATTTGGCTGCTCATTTTCATCCAATGATAGCCAAATAGGTCGGCTTATATTAGCTGCTACATAGTTATTAAATGTTTGACAATCCTCATCTTCGATTCTCAAGGATGCTTTATACTGTAAGCTGGGCTTTTTTGTGTTTTTAGTCCATCCATAAATCCTTAGCTCATAATTACCAGTTTGCACCTCAAAAGAATTATTTCCTTCAGAAATCCAATCAAATCTAATTACTTTATTTATGGAAGAAATGCCTTTTACAGCAATTGGTTGAGCTAAATTATCATTGACAAAATTCCCGACCTCTGTAATTTTGACAAATGTAGTCCACGTCATGTCATAAAATTTTTCAGTATGATTCTGTCTCCCAATAACTAAGCGAATCCGCTGAATAGTTCCGCCCTTTGGACTCCAATTGTAGAAAGTTAGCGGCAGATTGAACCCTACTCCTCTAATTGTTTGAGTATTAGTTGGAATGTCTATAAAAATAGGAAAAAATATGAGATGTCTACCAAAGCATAACTGAATATTTGCTGGTCTGAGATTCGATGTATAAGCCACAACAAGAGATATAACAAGACCAAGCATAGAAACTACTGTTGCGATTGTGGCACTCCAATCAGTTTCTTTTTTTGTTTGCTGCACAGCACTGCTATCATTGAGTGTTAAAACATTCTGTGATGGAGTAAGTGATAAGATGGGCGCTTGTTGTGTCATATAAGTACCAGAACTTGGTTTAATATCTTCTGGAACGGATATCTTATGAGATGTCTGAGCAAAAGATTGAATAGAAGTAATTAATAACAATGAAATAGTACATATTGCTAATAATATTTGATTTTTTCTCATACTTGGATTTCTATGATTGTCATGTAATACTTCAGGCTTTAGGGAATATTAAATAGATGCAAAATCATTGAACGTGAAATTTAACACGCTTAAACAGATAGTCGTAATTTATTCAATTTAGACATCATAAAATAACTCTAAACCCATCGCTCAAAATTTAAAAGCGGAAAAAAGCGGAAAAAGACGGAACTATTGTAAAGATTCTGTAAAGCTTTAAATCGGAAAAAGACGGAAAAATACGGATAAAATCGGCTATAATAACCAATGTCCTCCCACATCCCGGATGATGCGCCTTCAAGAAATACTTCAATTTATAGATGATGCTGTCTACGCCAAGACAGGCAAACATTTAAATGACTTGCAGCGCGGAATTATTGAAGGAACGCTGAAGCGTCAAAAGTATGATGACATTGCAGAAAATTGTGGTTGTTCAGCGGGTCATGCTAAGGATGTAGGTTACGAGCTTTTGCAAATGTTATCTGATGTCTTTGATGAAGAAGTTGATAAAAAAAATCTTAAATCAGTCGTAGAACGGCAAGGTGCTCTAAATATTTCTTTGGGTGCTCGAAGCTTTAATAGCAATAATAATATAATCGGCTGTGTAAACATGGGTTCCGAACAAACAATTCCTACGCCAGATGAAAGTCAGCCGGAAACTCCCGACTCGCAGGATGAAAGCAAAAATCAAACTAAGATTGAAACAATTGATAAATTACGGCAGTTTGGCTTAAGCGATGAGCAAATTGCCGAAGCGCTAGATCTACCTTTAGAGCAGGTTAAGCAGGTGGACTTGGAGGAGTAAAGGTAAGGATTCAGGTCTAAAAACTTGCGGCTCTAACGCTTGTCTGGCAAGGGTTTTAGGGGGAAATAAGGGTTTTTGTCTTTCGTGGTTGATTGTCAAGCTTAGGACGAAAAACTGTCATTTTTTGTCCTAAGCTTGAGAATAGAGATTGATTTAGCATCAAGCTCCAGATCTAAAGTCTTTGCCCAGCAAGGAGTTCAGTGACCTGAATCCTTACGAGTAAAGTTTGGTACAGTAATGAAGAGATAAGTTTTGAGAATAAATTAGGAGAATCAATTGAAAATCAAAATTATCATCCACGAAGCAGAAGAAGGCGGATTCTGGGCAGAAGTTCCTGCTATTCCTGGCTGTGCAACTGAGGGAGAAACCTTCGAGGAACTGCTGCAAAACCTTTGTGAAGCAATCGAAGGTTGCCTTGTTGAAGTAAAATAAAGTATCCCCAGATATTTTCACCTATGAACACAAAACTCATTGAATCCTTAGTACAAATCATTCAGACACTCTCTGAAGAGGAGCAATTGCTAATCAAAGCCAAACTATTTAGTAACATCGCCTATCCTTCTACTTTGGAAATAACCCAGTTAGCCCAAAGCGGTGGAGCATTTCAATTTCTGGATGATGAACCTGATATTTATACCCTTGAAGATGGAGAGCCAATTTAGTGAAGCTAAAAAAAGGAGATATTGTTTTAGCTGAATTTCCCTTTACAGATTTGAGTCAGAAAAAATTACGTCCGGCTTTAGTGCTGTGGGCAAGTTCAACCATAGATGAAATTACTATCTGCTTCATTTCTTCACAAAATGTCACTAGCCTAAGTTTAGATGAATTTGCTTTAAATGCTTTAGATCCAGAATTTGCTAGCACAGGATTAAGAGTATCTTCTAAAGTTAGAGTGACTCGGATTGTCAGCCTTGAACAGAGATTAATCGTGAGACGATTGGGCGAGTTAGGAAGTCAGCAAATGCAGCAATTGAATGCAACTATAATACAAGCATTTCAATTAGTATAGCCTTGTTGAGTCTCGCGCGCTTGCCGGAAACGATCGCAAAAATCCCTGCAATAAAAGTTTCGCCATCAATCGGTGGAGTATTTTCGGAGACGGCAACCGCAGCATCTATCTTAACTCGTACAGCATCGATCGACTGGCGATCGGTTGTTCCTGTAGAAGTGATTTCAATCGTCTGGTGACTGACAAATTAGTAGCATGGAAAGAGGAATCTTCGTCTGTGGATGTATCGGTTCCTGGAATTCGCACACTCTCCAGCCGGATTTCGATACTTGTTGAAACCAGGAACTAACTGTGCGGAAATACCAGGGCATCGGCTCTCGAAAAGCTCCGCCGAAATTGTCGAAAGTCTCGATTTTCCATCCGTCAACATAGGGCTGTGGCTGACACGCTGTGAATGGATGAACTGTCTGGATTAACAAATGTCCGTCTGAGACTGTGGCTTGGCGTAACGATCGCAATAAATCTCCAATTTCCTCGCCGAGTAGCGAAAAATTGCAGACAATCCCATCGTAGGATTGACCGAGTATCCCTGGATTGGCAATAATCTCATCGTAGCCGATCGCCCGAAAACAACCGCTGCTTTTCTCACGAGCGCGATCGATCAAACCACGGGAAGCATCAACTCCAACCACCTCTACACCGTGCTTTGCTAAGGCGCGCCCCAGCCAACCTTCACCGCATCCGACATCCAGCACTCGCCGATGCCCGTAGCGCAGCACAGCTTGTAGAATAGCCTCATCCGTTGCTGCGCGGCGACTTTCGATCGAATTTTGCTCGATCGCCCGCGTCCATGCGTCAGCATTAGCTTCCCAACTCTTTTGAATTTGTTGTTCAGGGCGATCGCATTTCATGGTAATTCTATTCTTGGTACTAAGACTTACGAAGAAATCTGATTTTGAATCCGATTCTGCGTAAGTCCTGAGTATATAAAAACGAGTTCAGAAAGAGCGATTCTTAAACCCATCTACCCACAACAACCCTCACCGTTCCATCCGCCAAAGTTTCCTCTTCTTCCACATTAAAACCCTCAGACTCCACCGCCGCCATCAAACTTTTGCGCGCGTATTTCTGACTGATTGAATTAACAAAATCCTGCTGGTTAATGCGAGCGCCCCAAAAATCCGCCACCAATTCATAATCCTCTCCGCTGCGCCGAAAACCCAAATCGTAACCGTTGGACTGCCGAATCACGTACTCGGCATTAGTTTTCTCGCCATGATAACCCCGCACCTGCACATTGCACTCTACTTGATAACCCAACTCTTCCAACACTTGATGCAGCAGTTCGCCGTTTTTGATCTGAACCTTGATCGTTGTGAAGTGTGACATATCACTTTCGGATTTTTGTGTGAAACGCTGATTTGATTATAATAACATAAATAGCAACAGTCAATAAGTTAGGACTTACGCTATTTAACCCGATATTTACGAAATATTGCGGGTTTTGCTTTTTTTGCGCCTGCAATTAAACCCGGTTTCTGGCAGCTTGGTACCCAGCGTCATGCCCTTGCCAAAATTTAAGTTTTAAATCGCTCTACCGATTGTCAACTTTCGTGTCTCGCCAGTTAATTACCAATTCCCCAATTTCCCAATCTAAAATCTACAATCTAAAATCTAAAATAGTATGATTTCCGACAATTCTAACCAACCCAGAGAATATGATGCCGTCCTCGGCGGTCAAAGTCAAATCCCGATCGCCGCCGCCGTTTTGGGAGGCATCGCCGGAGTCAAGCAGCGCTTGCACAGTCCTAGTATCGAGCCGCGCATGGCCGCCGTTAAAGATGCTCCTAAATACGGAGACGCCGGTTTGAATTTAGCAATTGCAGCCCTGCTAGATCCCGCACCCGAAGTGCAGCGAGTTGCTTATTCAGTTTTGCGACAACGGACAGAACCTTTTGTCCGCCAAGCTTTAACAGAATTCGTACCTTACCAGTTGTTTGACTGCATCCGCACTGTGAAAACTGGGACAAATGTAGCGATTAGTCCCGGAGGATCTCGCACGGCGAGTTTGCACGGCAAAATAATTAGAATTTGCGATTTAGAGACAGGAGAAATACTCTATACTGTAGACAAGTATCCCCGCGCTCAAGAAACTTTTGTTCTTTGCCAAGAAACCGAAGTTTTTGTCAGGAGCAGAAATCTTCCGAAACACCGCGCGATCGAAATTTGGCAGGGAGGAGAATTGCTGCATACTTCCCTCGGACACGAAGGAGAAATTACGGCAATTGTCATCAGTCCCGACAGTCGAGTTATCGCCACGGGTTCGGCAGATACTACAATCAAAATTTGGGATTTAGAGAGCGGAAAGTTAATTTGTACTTTTGGCAGTCATTTAACTTGGGGAGCTCATAAAGGAGGAATTGCGAGTTTGGCTTTTAGCCCGATCGCACCAACTCTCGCGCTTCAGCAGTTCTGATGGTACCATTAAAATCTGGAACCTCGGCAGCCGAGAATGCTCCCAAACAATTAAAGGTTATGCCAATTGTCTAGCTTTCAGTCGAGACGGGCAGACTTTGGCTGCTGGCGGCTGGGACAGAAACATTCAACTGCGCCAGCTATCGCATCCGGATAGTCCAATAACTTTGGCAGGGCATTTTAACTCGATAAATGCGATCGTCTTTAGTCCCGACGGGCGCACTGTTGTCAGTGCTAGCGCCGATGGTAATCTCAAATTATGGAATGCCCGCACTGGCGAACAAATTCACACTCTCGGCGGACATCAAAACTCTGTTACTTGTCTTACTTTTAGCAGCGATGGCGAAACTATTATCAGCGGCAGTTTAGACAAAACTATCAAATCTTGGGGAATTAATTGAAGGCAGAAGGAATAAGAAATAACGCAGAAGTCAGAAGGAAGGGCAATATCAAATCCGCCCTTCATCGTCCTGTATTCATCTCTCTTATCTCCCTCTGTGTTCTCTGTGTTCTCTGCGGTTAAATAATTCCGATGCAACCGGAAACGATATAACATCTCTGGGAACAGTAAAAACCGTTTGTTACTCTTCCCAGAGCGTCCCGGCACACCAAAGCTGATATACATATAGCGAGTGTCCCGCACACCAAAACACCGTGTAAAAGCAAAACACAGATGTGGCCCTTGGAAAAAGCAAGAGGAAATGACGAAGAGGGAAGGGGCAATCGACAATCGACGGCATGGGGCAAGTGCAATGCGAGAACTTCCTAACCGTCGGGCCCGGTGGTTATATTTCAAAATTCGCGATTTCCGATTCCTAGGTGCGTAAATATACGCAAGCAAATATAATAACTTTATAATTCTAGGTCTTGTGCAAGCCGAGGATTGCGAAACTTCTTTTTGCACTACTACACATACTTAGGGTAAAAGTATCGATTCGCAACCATTATTCAGCTTGTTGTCAATTTCTGAATAGTCGCCACACAACCGGGCAAGCCACGATTTATGAATCCTTGACACTAGCTTGAAATTATCGAATCTTCCTCAGATGAGTATCGCAACGAACTGTAATATTTGATTGAAAAAGTTTATGCTTAAAAGATAGGCAGGGGTTAAATATAACAGTGCTTCCCTGAGTAACCATGTCACACTGCAACCAATCCATCTATGCTTCCAGCAATGCCACAGAAATCTGCGGTACTACTGCCAGTTGGCAGGAAAAAGCCGATCGACTAACGGTAGAATTAGGCAACACGCGCGATCGGCTTCAGGCAGAAATCGATCGCCTGAAACAAGACAACCAAACCCTGCACGCCGCTGTCAGTTGTGCTCCAGTTTTCCTGTGGGCAACCGACAAAGACGGCAGGTTAACCCTTGCAGCAGGCAAAGGATTGGAAAATTTGGGGCTCGAACCGGGTGAGGCTGTCGGAGAGTCGATTTTTGCAGTTTACAGCCAGCCAGATATCTTAGAAAATATTGCCCAGGTACTAGCAGGAAACGATCGCACTTGGAATGCCCAACAGGGGGATTTTATTCACGAAATTCGATCGGCACCGCTGCAAGACGCAAACGGCGAAGTTGTCGGGGCTGTCGGTGTTTCTACTGATATTACCGAGCGCGAGCGAGCCATGACAACTCTCTCTCTTTCAAATCAAGAATTAGAAGACAAACTTACTCTGCAAACGGCAGTCTCGAATGCAGCACTAGCCGAAAGCGAAAAAAAGTACCGCAACCTCGTAGAAACCTCCCAAGAGTTGATTTGGTCGATCGACATTCAAGGCATCTTGACTTTTGTCAATTCCGCCGCCAAAAGGATCTACGGTTACGAACCCCTAGAAATGATCGGTCGTCGCTTTGCAGATTTTTTGATTAAAGAAGAAAAAGCCAGACAAATAGAAATATTTGCCCAACTCTTAGCAAGAACCAGCCTTCAGCCACAAACCCCTAATTTGCCTTACGAAATAGTACACATCCGCAAAGACGGTACCGCCGTCCACCTGCGCGTCAACAGCATCGTCAACCAAGCTGAAAACGGCGCTATTTTAGGCCTGTGCGGAACGGCGACAGATATTAGCGATCGCAAGCGCTCCGAAGAAGCACTCCAAGAAGCTACAGACCAACTTCGCGCCGTCTTGGATGCCGTACCCGGACTGATTTCTTGGGTCAGTTCAGATTTGCGGTATATTGGAGTCAACCAGCACTTAGCAACCTCGTTCAAACGGTCTCCTGAAAGTTTTGTCGGGGAAGAAATCAACTTTCTCGACAAAGGCTCAACTTTTGGACAACTGATCCGAAACTTTTTTCACAGTTCATGTCAGCAAACCTCCCAAGAAATAGATATAGAAATTAACGGCTTAGCCTGCAATTATTTAATAGTAGCTCAAAAATATCATCAAGGAACCGCAGCAGTTTCCGTAGGAATAGACATTACCGAGCGCAAGCGCGCCGAAGCTCAAAAAAGCCAATTAATCGTTTCTTTGCAAGAGTCTGAATGCAAATTTCGGAGCCTTTACGAAGCCACCAGCGACGCAGTAATGCTGATCGAAGAAGACAATTTTTTTGACTGCAACCTCGCCACCCTAGCAATTTTTGGTTGCAGCAATCAAGAACAGTTTTACGGCAAGAAACCTAGCGAATTCTCCCCGGAATTTCAGCCTAACGGACAAGACTCGTGCAGTCTAGCAACACAAAAAATATCCGCAGCAATGCAAACAGGTAGCTGTCGCTTTGACTGGGTGCACAAACGGCTAGACGATTCAGAATTTCCCGCAGAAGTGCTGTTAAATGCAATGGAAATTAACGGTAGAAAAATAATTCAAGCAGTAGTGCGGGACATTACAGATCGCAAGCGCGACGAAGATCGCATCAAAGCATCCCTCGCAGAAAAAGAAGTCCTCCTCAAAGAAATTCACCATCGCGTCAAAAACAACCTTCAAGTTATTTCGAGTTTGCTCAAACTTCAGTCCCGCTACATCCAAGACAGTCGCGTTAGTGAAATGTTAAAAGAAAGTCAAAACCGAGTCAGATCGATGGCCATGGTGCACGAACAATTGTATCAATCCAAAGACTTGTCAAACATTGATTTTGCTGAATACATCCAAAATCTTGCCCACAATTTATTCCAAGCTTATGAAATTGATACAGAAGGCGTGAAGTTGCAAACAAATATTGCGCCGTGTTCTATGAATATTGATACGGCAGTTCCTTGCGGGTTAATTATCAACGAGCTTGTGACAAACTCGCTCAAGTATGCTTTTACAGGACAAACTCAAGGTAAAATAAAAATAGATTTTACTTTAGATAATAACCGGGTTTGCGTGCTAGCTGTGAGCGACAGTGGAATTGGTTTCCCTCCAGACTTAGATTATCGAAATGCCCGAACATTGGGTTTGCGACTGGTCGGGTCTTTGGTCAAGCAAATTCGGGGTAAAATAGAACTGTTAGAAACGGCTGGCACGAATTTTAAAATAACATTTTCCAAGCAAAATAGCACTTTAAGGAGACAACTTAATGTCAAATAAAAAAATTCTGATAGTTGAGGACGAAAGCATCATTGCGGAAGACATTTCCGACAGTTTAATATCTAGAGGGTATAGCATAACAGGTATTGTGTATTCCGGAGAAGAAGCGATTGAATCCGCAGCCGAATTCAGACCAGATTTAGTTTTGATGGATGTTAACCTCCAAGGAGAAATCGACGGAATTACAGCAGCAGAAGAAATTCGATCGCGCTTTCAGATTCCGGTAGTTTATTTGACAGCTTATGCGGACGAAAACACTTTACGGCGCGTCAATGCAACGAAACCTTTCGGCTATATTGTGAAACCATTTGAAGAAAAAAACTTGCACACAACTATTCAAATAGCTCTCCACCGACATCAGCATGACTGCTTGACAAACTTGCCAAATCGTTCGCTGTTACGAGAGCAGCTAAGTCTGCTATTAGACAAGCAAAAAGAATTGCCCGAAATGATTCCCGTTGTCATTATTAGTTTAGATAGAATTAACCGGATTAACAGTACCTTGGGGCACGATATCGGCGACTACGTACTTTGCAAAGTTGCTGAGCGGTTGAGCAACTGCACGGAGAAGATTAATATTGTGGCTCGTTTGGAATCTGCCGAATTTGCAATTGTTCTCGAACCAGTTGCCGAAAAACAGGATGCTGCCAAGATTGCTCGAAACATTTTAGATATTGTAGCCCAAGCTATGATTGTCAAAGGCTCGGAACTCTATGTCACGGCAAGTATGGGCATTTCTTTGTCTCCTGGCGACGGCAACGATGGAGAAGAGCTGCTAAAAAATGCTTATACAGCTATGTACAATTCTCAGGAAAAAGGTGGCAACAAGTATCAGTTTTATACGGCAAAAGTTGCGAATAATTATATCAATAAATTTACTCAAGAGACTTGCCTGCGTAATGCTTTAAAACGCTCGGAATTTGAAGTTTACTATGAGCCACAAATAGAAATTAAAACCGGAAAAATTATTGGTGCTGAAGCTTTGGTGCGCTGGAACCATCCAAAAAGGGGCAGAGTTTCCCCTGCGGAATTTATTCCCATGGCTGAAGAGATGGGCTTGATTGCACCGCTGGGCGAATGGGTGTTAGAGACGGCTTGCAGGCAAACTAAAGCTTGGCAAACAGAGGGTTTGCCTCCGCTGCGGGTAGCAGTCAACGTATCAGCCCGCCAGTTCGATCGCAAAAATTTGACCGAGAGAGTCAGCCAGATATTAAGAGAAACTCATCTAGATCCTAAATGTCTGGAATTAGAATTGACGGAAGGTTTAGTTTTGCAAGATGAAGCGGCAGCAGCTCAAGCTTTTACTGTGTGGAGAGATATGGGGATTAGGATAGCAATTGATGATTTTGGCACGGGATATTCTTCTTTGAGTTATCCGAAACGCTTGCCGTTTGATGCGCTCAAAATTGATAAGAGTTTTATTCGCGATATTGCTGACGATCGCCAAAATGCTGCGATTACAATAGCGATTATTCAAATGGCGCACTCCATGAATATGACTGTGATTGCTGAGGGGGTAGAAAATCAGCGGGAACTTTCTTTTTTGTGTGCACACGATTGCGACGAAATTCAAGGTCATTTTTTCAGTCAGGCTTTGCCAAAGGCTGAGTTTGAAGTGCTGCTCAAAAGCGATAAGTGCTGGAATTTTTAGGCATTGGGAATTGGGCATGGGGCATGGGGGATTGTTCAACAGTTGACAGTTGACAGTTGACAGTTGACAGTTGACTGTTTGATAGCGATCTTTACCTTTAAGTCCGAGGATTGGAGTAATGAATAGTCTAATACCATTTTTATAAAATTGTGCAATACGCTTGACCCCCCCTAGCCCCCCCTTGTAAAGGGGGGGACAAGAATACTGTTGCTTTTTTTTAATTGGTATAATTTTAATTTCTCCCGATCGGGGTTGGGGCTTTTAACCAATTCTTTCTGGTAATTTTCCGCAATGACTAATGACTAATGACTAAGAGGGCGGGCACTCAAGGCCGGGCCCCTACCAACTGACAACTTACTAATTTAAAAGATTCGCCCAACCAGCCAATTTCCCAGCCACAACCCGAAACCAGAAGTAGCCACTAAGGGAGCACCACAGAATGATTGATCCTATAATGACCCAAAGATAATTTCAGTGTGCAGCGTATCTTATGTCTCTAAAATCTATCATGAAACTGAC